>JAEORN010000192.1 GCA_016840825.1 Candidatus Thorarchaeota archaeon
AAGTATCAGAATTAAGAACTCAGTTCCAGTGTGAGTATCGACTTCATTTGCAAACCAAATTTGGAAATGAAAAATCATTAGCCAGCATAACAGGTACCAAATTACATACGCAGTTGGCAATCCAATCAGATAATCGACAAGGAGATAGATCAGAGAACAAGTTGGCGCCTCTTTTGATAATTCTCGTAACTCTGATTGTAGGATTCTTATGGATTCTGGGGTGATAGTATGAGCGATTTAGCTAGTTTGATTTCAATGATTGTGCTCATAGGTGGAATTGCTCTTCTTCTTGCTTTGCAATTGAGAACGAGTCTTATAACAACTGGAATGAAAATGAGAAGAGCGATTCCAGCACAATGGATACTAGCTGATTTCCTCAAACTTAATCCTAGCAGAGGGAAACTCAATCAGTATTACCTCTTTGCTGAAGAACATGTACGGTCACTTGGCCACAAATTTGTAGGACAAGTTGATGGCGCTGTTCTACATTGGGACAACGCGCCCATCTTGGATCTTATCATTGAATACAAGTTTCCTATGAAACAACTTCCCAAACAAGTGCTAAAAGAGGATGTATTTCAAGCTGGACTATACGGGCTAGCTCTTCTTGAGAGTGGTGCATCATGTTATTCAACAAAACTTGTGAATATCTATTGTCTACAGGACAAGGCAAAGAAATGTTTTCAAAGAAAATCGTTCAAAAACTGTTGGCAATGTAGTGATGGAAAGACATACGTGACGCGATTCAACCCCAGGAGTTTGCTTCGAAATCTTGGAATATTGGATGAAGTATGGTATAAGGGGAGGAAACCGAGGCCAGCTAGTGAAATGAGTAGATGTAGAGCGTGCCCCTATAGCAACGGTAGATGCAATTATTCAATTGTATAGACTATAACCAAGGTGAATACAACAACACAGACCTTTTTACGTCATGGACTCAACAGAAAGATGCCATGGTTCATTCATTGACAAGACTTCTGACACACGTGATGACTGCTAAGAGAGACCTCAAGCGAGTCTACTATACAAGTCGAAATCAGGATACAAAACTAGATGCAAAGGAACTGGTAGCAGCAACGATCACCCTGCAAAAGTTGCTCGAAGATCTAGTTACCAAACGTCGCACAATTCGTGTAGCAAAGAAGATACTTGAGGATAGAAAAGCTGAGCTCAGTCTTCAACGGTGGTCAATGGGATTTCCAAAAAGGGCTGCTGAATTCCTTTCCAAATCGAAAAAGCTGGAACAACAACATCTGCGAAAATACCAGCAAGCATTGTTGGACTACATCAATGGAATAAGCACCGAGCTAGTAAAGTGGATTGAGGATATAGAAACTCTGAGAGGCATACCTCGTCCGCCAAAAGGATAGAATTTCTCTTTCTTCCTACCATCGGAGCCGTGCAGCCATTCCACCAAATGACTTCAGTTGTGCTCCTGATTCAGTCTGGTTAGAGAAGACCATCAGATTACTACCATACGCATTCACTTCGTCATAGAGTTCATCCATTTGATCAGAGAGATCTTCGAGCACCATTATCGTATCAACTCGTCCTTCATGTAGTGCATCCATGACTTCTTTCTTGCCGTAGGTCACAGTGTTCAAACCTTTCATCAAGTCTTCCATGAAACCATCCCAAGCTTGTCTTTCCGCATAAATCTCGGTCTCACGAAGTATCCGTGAGGCTTCTTTCATAGCCTGATAGAGACCTGTTTCATCAATGATACTCACAGGAATGATTGTTTCTGCAACTTTCTCTCGGAGTCTATAGTCAAGGTCTCCTTTCTCTAGGAACTCTTGACATCGGATTGTGTTTCCTCCTAAAACGATTGCATCGACATTCTCAAGATCATCAAGCAGGAGTGTATTCAGGAGTCTGCCCACGAACTTGAAGAACTCCATCATTTTTTCATCTCGGAGACGCATGTACCTTTTTGCAGACTGTCCGCCAGCTCGCGTCTTGCCAATGATGTAGAAATCTTCGTCTCGGATAAGCTCCATGTGTTTTCCCCGCAAGTAGCCAACAGTAACTTTTCCACCTTCAATTAGAACTATTACAACCAGACTCTTGGGTTTCGTCATGTTCTCAAGTTCTTCAGTGACAAACTCTCTTCCACAGAGATAGACAAACTGGGATATGGGGGTAGGTGGTATTACAATCTCTCGAATGTCAGTTCCGGTGCCACCTTCTTCTTCAATACCATAGAAGAATGCTAGTCCGTTTTCAGGTATTTCATTGATCTTCGTAAGTTCACTGAGAATGGCTGTTAGATTATCTGAAACATTCTTCCTGTTTGCCTTGCTTTTGATATTCTCAGCACCTGCCAGCTCAGTTCTCACAAAGCTAATGACATCTGTTAGATTCTTGGTAGGGGGAACATAAAGTGTGGTGAATGAACTGTGGCGTCCTTGGAAAGCCTTGAGCTGCTCTACCTTACGCCTAAGTTTGTGTCTCTGTACAGACATTTTCGCCACCTTCATGGTTTTCTAGTACACTGATTTCATCGAAAAATCAGAGGCAGAAAGTTCTGCC
>JAEORN010000193.1 GCA_016840825.1 Candidatus Thorarchaeota archaeon
GGACAAGATGACCAAGGACCATATGATGAAAATCATGGAGGCTTGCCCAAGAAAGGCACCGACATGGAATGATGAGAAGAACGAAGGCGGCCTTATGTTCTACGAATGTGACCAGTGCCATGGTCTAGAAACCAAGCCATGTGTTGAAGCTGATAGCGGCCTCACTGGATGGAGCATCAATCAGGAGAACTTCAGCGCGTTCCAAGAACTAATGGCTAGAGCAGCCAAGATTCTGCTTGATACCTTTGACAAGGAAAAGCTATTCCACATCAATGTCATGATGGATATTACCCCATTCTGCGATTGCATGGGAATGGGAATGCCTCCAGTGATTGACGATATCGGTATTCTTGGAAGTAGGGATATTGTAGCCGCTGATACGGCATCACTAGATCTCATAGCTGAGACTGGCTTGAATGAGAGGTTGGTTCGAAATATACCAGAAGTGTATCTCAGGGCTAACCTTTCTGGTGGAAATGATCTTCATCCTTGGCAGAAGATACACGGTCCAATGAAGAATCCCTATCTTGTAACAAAGTATGGCGAAGACCTAGGTCTTGGTACAAGTGAGTATGAACTCATCGAGGTTCTTTCTGCTGAAGAAACATCAAAGAAAGAACCACCAAAGCATGTGTACGAAACAGGACCCACATTCTTCTAGAAAAACCATGGTATAGTTGAACCGAACATCGTAGACTAAGAAATTCCTAAGTCAAATGTTACAGGGCGATCCATGTAAGATCGCCCAAACTTCATTTTGACACACAATAAATTCGTCTAGTGGTAAGGAGATTTTCGGACAATCATTCTTCGTATCAGTGGACTGAAGAGGCGTATAATATATCTCAAAGCCCCAACGTTCTCCTTCATTTCGACAAGATAGTCCTCGAGTGTCCGAGTTTGATAGATAAGCAAAGATTCAGACTCTGTAGTATCCATCCACGAGGTATAGAACCAATCATCTGACCCATTTGGCCTCTTGAAGACATTCTCTGGCAGCATACCAATCCCCATGGTATCAAGCAATCTTCGCGTAAAGTCTGAACAGACTAGTTGACATCTTGGTCCACCACCAATTAGCAAGGTCTTTCCAATCGTATCTGCCTCTACAGAGTTCGCAAAAGCAAGACCAACATCACGGGTATGACAGAACTCGATCTTCTGCTCCAATGGCATCTCGAAGAGCATTGGGTCCATGTTTGTACTGATCTCCAATGGAGGGATTGCTGTCAGACGCAGAATGGTCCAAGGAATCGAGCTTTTCCGAAGCATGTTCTCACATTCCACTTTATGGTGAGTGTAGTTATCTGTTGGTCTCTGTGGCATACTTGATGTCAAATCTGGCATATCTGGAGACCTTGGCCCATGAGTGGAGATTGAGCTCGCGAATATGAACTTGGGAGGTTTCTCAAGACCTGAGATACCATTGAGTAGATTCTTCATTCCATCCACATTCACCTTTTTTGCAAACTCAGGTCTTATTTCGCTTAATGGGGGGATAATCGCAGCCAGATGGATGATTGCATCAATATCAATCAAAGCGGGTTGCAATTGCTCCATCTCTGTTATTGAACCCCAGATAACTTCGAAATCGCCATGTGATTTCAAGTCTGAGGCTTTCGCTCTATTTCGTTTTGTATCGAGGTCAAAACATCGCATGTCATAGCCTTTTTGAAATAATGAAAGTAGTGTGCTTTCTCCAACGTTACCAAATGCTCCAGTTATCAAGACTCTCAAGGTAGATTCCCAGCATTCGGCATTGGTTAAGACTCTTAAAACCAAGTGTTTAGGAACAATTCCTCAACCATTTCTTAGTCTTCGGATTGCTAAGAATAGAAACGATACTTGCAAATGTCAGTTTGTCATGCCCTTCTGGGAAGTTTCAGCACGCAACATAGATGTGTGAGAGGATTTCATCGTAGGTGTTCTTAAAATGTCGTTTGATTCCGAAGAATTTGCCAATGTTGCTCCCATGATCGTGTTTGGTTGCAATATCGGTTATGGAGTATTTCTCATAATGATGATGGCGTTCCCGCTCATATGAGATCCCCTTCTAGGAGTGGGTGGAATGGCGTTTGGTGCAGTTATCGCTATTGTAGCTTGGTTGGTCCTTAAACCACCACACAAGAATGAAGGATGGCTATATGCGCTCATCTTGAATATCATCTCAATACCACTGGCTTGGATTTTCATAGGTTTTCCAATAGGTGCATTTCCGATTACCTTCGCAGTATTGATCATTATCATCATGCTTGTACCGCCAATCAGGAAACCCTACACCTGAAAACCAACAAGGGCAATCATTTGGATTGCCCTCCATCATTTTTGCAAAACTCAAATATCATAAACACTGGAGAGAAGAAAGAATAGGAGATCAATCTGCATCATAGATGTTACAGAGCCAATGTTGTGAACAAGTTATCACTCCAAGCTGAGAGAGAATAGGATCAACAATGCGATCGTAGTGAATATATCAGGGAGAACACTAAAGGGTCCAAGACCAATGGCCTGGAAACCAAACGGGGTATGAACGAGTGGATTAGAGGTTATAGCATACATTAGTAATAGGAGTAGCATGGTCACAATGCTGAGAGTGAATCTTGTCCTCATCTTTCTATAGATATCTAGATACACGCCAAGTAAGAAAATGATGAGAGACATACTGACGAACGACACAATGGTTTTCTCAATGACGAAAATCTCGATGACCTCGCGAGGGGGAATCTGTGTCGGGATTGTAGGCATTCCTATTAATGGAACGGTGAAAAAGAGTGCGAAGAGATAGCCTAGTAGGGCTGCGATGACCATCCATATGACCAATAATGCTGAGAGCTTTGTGTTATTCATATCAATACACCTATTCTTTGTTCTTTTCCTTAATGCCTGTTTTCCCAATTCTCTCCCAAATCTGTTCAAAATCCTGAAAGCTATTCTCAAGGTCTTCCGACACGAAGTAAATCGTGCCATAGCCTTCACCTTGTGGAATCAAGATTTGGTGTTCGACAAGAACATCCAAGTGATGCCTAATCGTTTTATAGTCGAGGCTTAGTTGCTCCGCTAGTTGGTTAGCGTTGGAGGGAAAATCCTGCAATGCCAGAATGATTCTTGCACGATTCACACCTCCTCTAGTACCAGCAAGCAGCCACCAGAGAAGCCTCTTTGTTATCATTATTGCTTTGAAGACTAATCAGTGGTAATAAGTCGTTTTGCTAAAAGATTCTGACATCGAATAATTGACAGAATCTGTAACTCATTTGACCTTCCTTCTCTTCATAGGCACCACCATGTATTGGTGAAGGTATGGATTGCTTGGCAAAAGGGTGGAACTCACTAGGAAGTGAATTCCAACAGGAAATGCCTACGATTCTTTCGCCGCAGCACGATATAGTCGGGGAATGTATGAGATAGGAACTCTTCCAGAAGTTACGATTGTATCGTGAAATAGCTTCAGGTTGAATGAGTCACCATACTCAGCTTCGAGTTGCTTGCGTGCTTCCATAATCTGATGACGTCCAAGGAGATATGATAGAGGATAGCCAGGGGTTTGTGTATATCGAGTCACTTCAGCGATAGCGCTAACCTCAGCAACTCCAGTTTTCACGGTCAGAAATTTCACAGCTTCATTGAAACCCATCTTTCCTGTAGATAGATTTACATCAACAATGATCCTAGCTGCTCGAAATAGTAGTGCATTTGTCTGAGCAAACCGTGCTTCTAACGTATCATTGAATCCCATGTCTATACTCACTTGCTCACAATAGAATGCCCATCCTTCGACCATCTCAGAAGCATTGATCAGAAATCGAGAGAGTGGAGCCTCAAAGCTTCCGATTGATTCATTGAAATGCCCGGGATAAGCCTCATGAATACATGTGTTCGGAATCTTGGAATAGTAGTGTTCTTTGAGGTTAGCCTCGTCAGCAGGTCGAGTGACAATATATTCACCCTCCTTCGTTGCTTCAAAACGACCCGGTGATACAAGTGCAGCGGTGGGAAGAAGTGGAGCAAGGAAATCAGGAGTTTCAATGACACGCAGTTTGCCATCACGGACAGTCACAAAGTCGTTATCAATGACCCATTGCTTTGCCTTATCGACCCATTCTTTGTAATATTCGAGAGTTTCTTCGAAGGTCCTTGGATGATCCTCTTTTAGCTTCTCTCGAACTTGTTCCAAAGTCAATCCAGGTGCTATCTTTTGGGCGAGTTCCTCAAGCTCTGTCTGGAACTGCTTCATGTATGTGAATCCAAGTTTGAGGATTTCATCTGAGGTCAGACCAATCCTTCTCTTCTCAAGTAGCTTGGAGAAATTATATGCACCTATACACCAATAGTTGCTCGGATCCTCTGCGAGCTCCTCAAGCCATACCTTTGCCTCATTCAAAGTGTTGGTAGCTGTTTCCCCAGCTTTCTTCAAACGCTCCAGTCCCTCTCCGGTCATCTTCTGCTCAGCGACAGAAACAATCAACTGAATTAGCGCAGGAATACCCTGAATCGATTGAAGTGCGGTCTTAGTCCAAAGGTTGACAGGCTTCGTGATAAGTCGCTTTAATTGCTCAAAAGCTACTGGAACACCCTCAAGTCGGGAGGCAATACTTGCCATGCGATCTTCGAATGGAGCAAAGTCTCGAGTGAACAAGGGGAAAAGCGACATTCCAATATATCCACCAAAATCAACATCCGATTCATATGTCCGTAGCTCTTCCAATTGGAATAAATTGAGGTTGAGACCTGCCTCAAGAAGCTCACGATTTATCAAACCAATCTCAGAGTGACCAGATGGATCGATTCCATCGAGTTCCTTTAGAGCATCTTTTATTCTCTGGATATTTCTTTCAATCCCTTCGGGACTTAGATCGTCCAATTTACCATCATACTCGTGAAGGCCCATGAAAGTAGCAAATGTGGGATTATCAGCAAAGAACTCATCAATTATCTTCTTTGCGAATACTTCTAACTTCTCGTCACTATTCGTCATTCAAACCACAGACCCAAGAGTCTGAAATCTTGTTTATTTGATTGCCGACTATAGCAAGACAATTTGCACAAACCTTAATTTCATCACTTCACCACATCTTCGACATGGATTATCTTGAGAGATAGGAAATCTTCATGTCTTTTTGCACGACCGTAGAGTCCGATAGAGATGGGGTCATGTTCGGATTCCTCAAGTTCGTCAGGACTCACGTATGTTCCGATATCCTCGTGAGCGTATTGCACAACCCAACCCGGAACTACTCCAGCAAGTCCTACATTGAAATCTCCTAGTGGTGTGCCTGCAGCGATAGGACCCCATTCCCTCAGGACCTCAAGAGCGTGTTCGTGGGGATCCTTATCTTCCTCATGGCAGAGGACAATAGTACCATACTTGAAGATCGCCCATCGGTTTACTTCAGGAGGTAGAATCTGCCGCCATATCGCATTCATAGTCACTGCATCAACTATTGGAAATTCTTTGTTCATCCTCTTTCCCAAGTCATCACAGACAACTTTACACTTGAAGTTTCTTCGACTAAGATAATTTATAGTGAACCAATGTATTTCGGATAAGAAAGAATCAGGTATTGTGTAGTGATGTGAATTGACTAATGTACTCGCAATAAATGGAAGCCCGAATATGGAAAAAGGAAATACTCACCTTATTCTTGCACCTTTACTTGAAGGTATGAGAGTAGCTGGGGCATCTGTAGAAACCATCTATCCCCAAAAACTGAAGATTAGACACTGCATTGGAGATTTCCAGTGTTGGTTTGAGAAAGTAGGAGTATGTATCCATACTGATGATATGGAGATGGTCTATGCAAAGATTCGAGAAGCTGACATCCTCGTACTGGCTACTCCAATCTACTTGCCTTTGCCAGGTGCGTTTCAGAATCTATTGAATAGAATGATGCCCCTTATTGAGCCATTGCTGGAGCTTAGGAATGGACGGACTCGGGCAAAATGGCACGATAATGTCAAGGTGTCAAAAATCGTATTTGTATCAAGTGGAGGATGGTGGGAAGCAGGCAATTTTGAGGTGGTCACACACATAGTAGAAGAGATAGCAGAAAATAGCAAATCGGAGTTCATCGGACCGATAATAAGACCTCATGCGGATCAATTGAGAGAGCAATCCGAGAAAGCAAATGAGGTCTTTCGAGCCGCTGAATTAGCAGGAAAGCAGATCATTGAAACAGGGAAGGTCGAACAGAACCTGCTAGATACAATATCACAGCCCCTAATCACTCATGACCAAGCAATAGAGGGAGGAAATAGGTCATACCTCTCAGCTCGTGATTCTTAATAACAAGTTGATTCTAGTGAAATTAATTCAATATCGAGGCCGATTTTATGACCCGTTCATACTTGACACCAACACACCATCAGAGAAGAATTGAGAAGCTAAAGATACAATTGGATCGAGAAGAGATTGATACATTTCTCCTCTTCAACTCTAAGAATATCTTCTACCTGACAGGACTTTCTTTTATCCCAACTGAACGTCCTATTGTTATGATACTTCATCATGGAGAGGTGTACTTCTTTGTGCCGTCTCTAGAGATAGATCATATCCAACATCAGGTCCCATTCGTCAAGGATGTGTTCTCGTACTTCGAGTATCCTGATGAGAAACATCCAATGCATCATCTAGCAGATGCCCTCATGAAAGAATTGAAGATAGGACCAAAAAAGATAGCTAGTGAGATTGCTGGGGCACCAGGATACTGGGGATACAAAGGGCCAACATTAGAGGAAGTGACAGGCCTAAGGTTCAAACTGCTTCCGGACATCATAATGGATATGCGAGTGATAAAGGAACCTGAGGAAATCGAACTGATGAGAGAGTCTTCGAAATGGGCTGATAGGGCTCATCGGTATTTGCAAGAATACACAGAGGCCGGTGCGAATGAGATAGATGTTACAATTCGCGCAAGCACCCAAGGATCACATGACATGGTCACAGAATTGGGAGCGGAATACAGACCTACAGGATTCTCGATGTTTCCGGCCATCGCTCTATACAGAGGGCAGATTGGTCCGAACTCATATTTTCCACACGCCCTCTCCCGTGGAATTGTCTTCAAGAAAGGCGATACCCTGGTAACTGGTGCTTCATCAGATGTATATGGAATACAATCAGAGCTTGAGAGAACTATGTTTATGGGAGAGCCAAATCATCGTCAAAGACAACTGTTTGATGCAATGCTTGCTGCCCAAGACGCTGTATTTGAGGTAGCAGGGCCAGGGATTCCATGTGCGGAGGTGGATAGAGCGTCTCGTCAAGCCTTCAATGAAAAAGGGGTCTTCCATCTTGTTCGCCATCACACAGGCCATGGACTTGGGATGGAAGGCCATGAGAGACCTTTCTTAGATATTGGGTCCGAGGATGTCCTAGAGGTAGGTATGATATTCTCTTGCGAACCAGGCATTTACGAGAAAGGACTGGGAGGCTTCCGCCATAGTGATACGTTTGTTGTAACCGAAGATGGAGTTGAGGTCCTTACAAAATATCCTAGAGATATCAATGAGCTGATAATTGATTAAATCCCTAAACTGCTATCACTACCATGATGACACCTAGAACGGTGAGGAGTGCTCCTAGAATCGATTTGGGAGTGTATCGCTCTTTTAGAAAGAAGATAGAGATTGGTAGTGCGAACAGTGGAGCTGTAGAACCTAAAAGCGAGGATACTGCCGCACCTATCAGATTGACTGTATAGGTGTAGAGTAGCGAGCCCACTGTCATTCCAAGAAAACCACCTGCAAGTATCATTTTTGTTGATTTTCTTGGGGGTGTTCGCATTCCTTTATACTTGGCACTAAGGACGATTGGTAGGAAAATCGCAGAACCAAAGGCCATTCTCACAAAGTTTGCATCTATCGGGTCGATCCCCGTTACTCCAATCTGTAGGAAGACTGTACCAAAGGACCAGCAGATAGCAGCCAATAATGCCAAGCCGAGTCCTATGAGGTCTTTTAGATTCTCGCCATCTTCAGACTTTGCTTGTGCATTTGATATTAGACCTACACCTACTATCGCAATGATAACTCCAATAAATCGGAGAGGGATTGCAGCTTCACTTACAAGAAATATCGCAATGATGTATGTAGTAATAGGATAGATGTTTGCAATGGGAAATGCATAGGAAACCCCTATTCTCGCTTGGCTTATTAGGTATCCAAGGTCTCCTACTACAAGTCCAATTGCGACTGATGCAATGAGGAATAATAACGACTCTAGTGGAACATACAAGGGAGTTGTACGGAAGGGGAGGAGAACAATGACTAGCATGAATACAAAAGATAGCCACATCTTAATAGTAGATATTGCAAGCGGAGTTGCAGAGTCGCTTTGACTCTTGTATACATTAGTTGATATTCCCCATAGGAAGGCTGTAAAGAGCCCTATTGAAATGCCGAGGAATTGATCAGGAGCTAGTTGCATTAGTGGGCGGCGTGATTGGAATTGAACTAAAACATTACTAATTGTACTAATTAGGGGATTCTCGTATTTCAGGCAGAGTATTTTTAGTACTACCCTTCTTCTTCAAGTAGGCTTATAAAATTTCGAAGATAGAAAGATTCGTAGGACTTAGGAGAGTATTCGAAAGAATGGAAAAGGATTGGATTCTAAGAGTCGCCGTTAAGATAGTTCTCATCATGGCCCTCCCCTATCAAATTTATATCTCAAATGATTATTTCAATTACATATCAATAATAGGTACATTAATTCAAGGTAACGAAGTCTATGATCTATATGGTAGTATTAGTTTCCTTTACTTCGCATTCTTTTTTGGAATACTAACATTCCCTGCAGTGATTTTCTATTATGTTCAATATCATAGACCTAGGCATGTTTCCGTCAACAAATTCCTTGTTCCTGTCTGTGTATTTAGCCACCCCCTTATCCAAGCCTTAGCTCTAACTCCAATTATGATGGCAATCATATCGATGGGAGATTACTACGGAGCCACTAACGCAGCTATGCTTGCACTTTCTTTGTCACCATGGACTCTTTTACTTCTCGTTGTCGCTCCGTATTTCTTGAGGGAACTCAGAACCAAAGATAGTATGACACCCAAAGACAACATTAGATCAAGATTGCTTGGTGAGGTTTCAAGGTATTCTATTAGCGCGTTCGTTTTAGCTATATCTGTTGTTGTACTCCCAATGTTCTTTATCGAATTTAGGACTTGGCTCCTTCAAGTATATCCACAGGAGTATATGTTCATATCAGGGATTGGTGCCATCGGTGTCTATTTCTATCGAACAGATTTCTCCATCACTTATACACTACTTGGAACCATGTATATACCAGGTATTATTGTTGGCATCCTCCTTCAAGTAGTCTTTGGGAAGGAAGTGTTGAAGTATCTTCAAGAGAAGACAGAGAGACTTCGAACAATTGCGATAGGAGTAGTCACACTACTGATAGCAACCTTTCTCGTCCCTTTCACTAGTTTCTTCGGTTATGGTATCGTATCTGCCTATCCGATACCGTCAGTTTTGATCACAGGGACTCTTATCATGTTCTTGGTAAAACCCATGGTGAGTGATGATAATCTCTGGGATGAAGAACCTCACCAGATGTGGTTTGAACCAGAAGAGCCGAGAGAAGAGGGAGAAAGAGGTGCTGAAATCAAGATACCAATACGATATCTCCTACGTTCGAAACTGTCACGTTCAAAACCTGAAAAGACGATATACAATTGGGATAGAAAGAATGATGACGTCTTCGGAGGGGAAGATGGTTCATTGGATTAGAAAGAGGTAATAAAGAACCAAGAGATGGTCTGAAGCCATCTCTCAGTAGAATTGACATTGATTATTCAATGAATAGGGAAACACGTCCAGGTAATGCAAATCGTGCCTTTTGCTGAGGGTCATATTCAGTAGCAGTAGAGTCATGCACAGCAATTTCCATGCCTAACTCCTTTGCCAGATAATCCATGGAATCCATCAAAACCTGCATCTCATTCTTTGCGTTGGATGAGTGATCCCATAGGCCATTCTCTTTTGCGATTCTATCTACGATTGATTTGACCTCTTTGCCATATTGCCTGAATTCGGGATTAGACATCAGGTGTTTCATGATATCACCAACAATCAATGGTAGATTTGCCTCACGGATGCTATTCATCGCATCAAACATCCATTGAGGTGCTACATAGATATAGACCTTGGACACCTTCTTCCCTTTCATCAAGCGCACAATCTCTCGAATATCCCGTATGGTGGATTCGACAACATCATGTGCTTTCTCAACCTCAGGATTCAGTAGTTTCTTATCGGGCTTAGGCCATTCTGCTAGCGATACGTATCCTTCCCGATTCATCTTCGCCCAGAGTTCCTCAGAGGTGTGAGGCGTGATAGGTGCCATTAGGCGAACCCAGATATCACATACGTATGCTAATGCGCCTTCTTTCTCATCTTTCGGTACTTCAGTTCGCTTCAAATAATGCGTGATAATCCTATTCATCTCAGAGGTAGCTAAGATCGCAAAGTCCCTCAGTTTGAAGTTCTCCAACAACTCAGTGGTTTGCAGAACGATAGAGTTCACTCTACTCTGTAACCACTGTGTTACAGGAGTAGGTTTGTCCTTCTTTTGGAATATCTTCGGTTCCTTCATGCCATACTTATTGACAGTTTCTATGAATTGACGCAATCGATTCTTTACTGTGGGAACATCTTTCTCACGCCAATCCATTAATGAACCCGGTTCAGCTGCAGAGATTGCATACATTCGATAGACATCAGCCCCATATTTCTTCGGAATCTCAACCAAAGGTATGACATTGCCCTTACTCTTAGACATCTTACCACCTTCCATTATCAAGTGCTCATTCAGACTAATCTTCTGAATCCAATGCTTCTCTGGGAAAATGGCTACATGGTGGAATATCGCAAACGACAAATGATTGGATATATGCGAAGGAGCAGTATGTCGTTGGTCATTAGGATACCAATACATGAACTCATCACGCATGGTCTTCAGTAGGTTGGCATCGATTGAGGTCTTCTCTGCAACCTTATTTGGTGTTCCTTTGCCTAAGAAGACATATTCAAAGAAGTCATACGGCAACTGATCGGGTTTTATCTTATTGTCAGTGATATAGTGTGCAATCGTATAGAATGCCATGTATATGGTTGAATCTGATAGCGATTCAATAATCCAGTCAGAATCGAACGGCAATCTTGTTCCGATTCCTCGTTTTCTTGCACAGGGTCTTTGAGCCAACCAGTCAAATGTAGCTTCGAATAGGTTCCGAAAGCTATCAGGAATGATAGCCATTTCATTCAGTGCTTTCCAAGCTGTTTCCTTCCATCCAGGACTCTGATAATCCAGAAACCATTGCCCAGCAAAAACACCCACTTGAACATCTGTTCCACATTTGCAGATGACAGGTCGGGTATCGGGCTCATAGAAGACATCGCATGCATTATTCTCTTGCATCCATGAAACTACATCATCTTTAACATCCTTGATAGAACGTCCTGAGAACTGAGCGCAGTTATCCTTCATTATCCCTTCATAGAACTCGGCCTTGTAGATTTCTTGTGTCGCGTCCTCTAGCTTTTCATCCTCATGTTGGGATTTTATATCTCTACTTTCAACGGCATCCTTTGCAGGAAATTCACTGTAACCTTCGATATCAATCATTCCTATGATTTGGATACCCCGTACATCATCAGCTGAAATTCCGTATTTCTCCAAATCCGATGGATCATCCCATAGGTCGCGTAATGCAATGTAGTCAAAGGGAGCGTGACCCGGTACGCTATAGACTACTCCTGTTGCATTATCAGGATTTACAAAATCAGCAGGTAGAATCAAGATTTCATGTTCATCATGTATCGCTCTGAACTTCTTACCAATAATCTTCGATCCGAGAAACTCATCGATTATCTCAACCTCCTTTGCCTGTAGCTTCATCTTTTCAACAGCCTTCTTCGAGATGATCCATTTCTCTCCATCAACCAAGGCCCAGACATACTTCGCTTTGGGATTTATCCACATGTTCGTGACACCAAAGATGGTTTCAGGTCGTAGTGTTGCTGCTACCAGATAGCCATCCTCGAAGCCCCATTTGATTGCTGTGAACTCCTTGATTTTCGCGTTTACACCCTCTAACAGGTCATCCTCTCCGACAGGATTTCCGCAATTCGGACAATATAGCAGAGGATAGTTGCCTTGCTTGATATACTTCTTTTCCATGAACTTCTGATATTGCCATTCAATGAATTTGTTGTATGTCTTATCGCCGGTCGTGAACTTCCTACGCCAATCAATACTATAGCCCAATGCATCAAAATCTTGGGATATTACCTTTGCAAAGAAGGATGCTGTGCTCCATGGATTGGTGAACTTCGCTAGTTGAGCGTTTACTTCTTCTTCAGTTTCAAAATACAGTCGAAGATCTCTCTTATACTGTTCAATCGCTATCTTATCGCCAGCTTTTACACGCTCCACCATACCCAGGACCGGTGTGCCTGTCATATGCGACGCCATGGGAAACAATACATTGAATCCCTGCATTCTCTTCCAACGTGCGATCAGATCGCCCACTGTGTATGTACGTCCATGTCCGATATGCAATGCACCATTGGTGTATGGATAAGGTACTGTTAGGAAGAACTTCTTTTTCTTTGGATCAGGATCTGCTTCGAAGATTCTATCCTTCTTCCAGCGCTTCTGCCATTTCTTCTCATACTTGGCAAATTCACTCAATTTCTATAACCTCGACTGCATTTTTTATGGTTAGAGAGCCAGAGATGCGCTCCGCTATAAAGGACTCGCAAAAGTAGTTGTTAATAATCGAGAACGCAATCCATCCTTTGCTCACTCAGAAAATGGAAAACAGCTTTCCCTTATTAGAGCTATGGTCAAATGAATTCAGCCATATGGAAACGAATATCAGCAAGGAATGTTAGGGGTTCAGAGGTAATTTTCCCTTTCGAACAGCACCAAGAAAGCAGCCATCACTTTCAGGAAAAAGGACCACAAGACATTAATAGTTATTTAACTATGGTTAATTGGATGGGTTTGCTTTGGCTGGTCAATATCGCATAATGACAAGGCATCCGGATGGGAAGGAAGGGGTAAACATAGAGAGAGAGAAGTATGACCTCATCCGATGCACTATTCTTGAGATTCTAAAAGAAAGGGAAATAGAGTCTTTCATGTCCCTTGGACAAGAAGTCAAGCGTCGTATCGGTGATGATTTTGATGGGTCTGTCACGTGGTACTATACAACAGTCAAGCTAGATTTGGAAGCGCGAGGCGAAATAGAAAGACTATCAGGAATGATTCCACAGCATCTCAGACTTGTTCAGAAACCGTACTGCTAGAATAATTCACTTGTCAGATGACCTCATAGCTAGTTATAAAAAAAGAGTATTGAGAATTCTCTGCCATCGAGGATAGACCATTGGCAGACGATGATACAAATGAGTCATGGATGATAACGAGTCAAGGCGTCTTCATTGACATTCATAGTGAGTTGTTTCCCTATACACAAGTCGTCAAATTCTTCACCAGAGTCGAGAAGGAATTTGACAGAAAGAAGTACTGCAATGGAGCGAATCTTGGAGGTCGGTGGATCTATCAGATCTACAGCAAGGAGTTCATCAGAGATCTAGCAGAGCTTATACAAGAGATGCTAGTCTCTTGCAAGGGACAAGGCCCTATACTTGAAGTAATGGCTGGAGATGGCCTCTTAAGCAAATACATTGAGCCATTCATATCTAAGCAGCTAATTGCTACCGATGCGAAAACCAGTCGGGATATGATTCAATTTCCAAAATCTGTAGAGAAAATCGATGCTTTAGAAGCGATACAGAAGTACAACCCAATACTCATTATCATGTCATGGGAACCGTATTTTTCTGATATTAGCCAGAATGTGGTAAATACAGGAATCCCAACAATTTGGATTGGCGATCCAAATGCGTGTGCTGTGTCAAGTTCGATTCATGAAGTGGAATGCGAAAATCATTCATCACCTTATTTATTGGGGCGTAATGATGATTTTACAGAATCAGAGTTCCGGACAGTTGTGAAACTGTTCAATGTATCACGAGGGCATTGAGAAATTACTCCTACCTGTGTTACACCTTTTAATATTCAGATTTTCTAAGATTCTTGTGCTAGTGAGCAGAAGGTGTTGATATGGTGAAACCTGAAGTGGAAGCCTTTGATATAGATCCAAAAACTGGAACTACCTTAGGATTTTATCACTTTGGCGAAGAAAGGCCTAACATTCTAATCCTCTCTGCCATGGAGGGTCACTCATCAGGATGTGTTTACACAACATTCCTGCTGATGAAACAACTAGAAGAAATGGATAGAATCGATGGGTCAGTTACATTCCTTCCAGTAGCAAATCCTCTTGCATTTAGGTTGGGAACTAGAGTTTCACCCTTAGATTCTCAAGCTCTTGATACTGTATTTCCAGGAAGTGAGTTTGGTACACTAACAGAGAAAATAGCATGGGAGATCTGGAGGAAAGTTTCACAAGCAGATTTTGTCATTCACCTTCGTTCGACGCCTCAGGATTGCGTTAGTCATGTAGAATGCCTTCATAGAGAATATATCCATGTCAGGAACCTCGCATCACAAATCGGATTGCCATATGTTGTGCAAAGTAGCGGTCAGAGAGGAACGCTATCAACAGAGGCAGCTCATGACGGAATTCCAGCCATAACCATCAATTTACGCGGCTATCGTGATCAAATAGATCCGCAGGCTTCAGTAGAGGTAAGAGAATGTATCATCAATTTCCTGAGGATAAAAGATATGCTACCGGGAGACTGGATAGAGACTTCCAGTACGTTCACAGGTCGGACATTACAGGTCAATTCCTCTCAAGAGGGTTTCTTTATTCCAGCAACAGGCCTGGGAGATGATGTGTTGATAGATAGCATCATAGGCAAGATTGAGGGTAGAGGAGATATCATCAGCCCCTATGAGGGGATTGTCCTCTCGTTGAGTAGAATGAACTATGTATTTGAAGGTGACAAGGTATCAACAATAGCATCAAGAATCTCAGAACAGCCCCTCTCTGCAATTGATGATGAAGATGTTGGTTCACGTAGGAAGTGGTGAGATTGCATAAGGGATGCAATTGTGAGGCAAGCCTACTAAGTACTAATGTAGGGGATACAAAACTTCGAGAGAAAGGTCATTTGTTGCTTGTTGGTAGTTGTATGATGAGTAGATATTCTGACATCGTTTCCAAGTACTCAAAGCAGGGCGAAAACGCTGTGTTGCATATCTGTCTTGAAGAGGTTCACATGAATCATGCTGGATACAAGATCGCATCAATTGTCAGATACTCAAAACTGGAACAGCTTACGGCGCTTACAGTTGATGGAAGTCCTCATTGTTTACAGCTTCATCATCTGATTGAAGATATAAAACGACATTTTACACCAGAAATCCGTGTTCAACATTTCGTTGTCGAAAAGGGTGTGGTTCACGAGATATCATCAGAATCTGTAAAACTATCCCGCCACCTTTCAAAGATAGAGAAGGATTTGAAATAGATTCTAGGTTGTCTTCATGAACTCCTCGAATAACTGCTCTAGATCATCCTCATCCAGTCCTAATGGTACAATGCCTACATCATGTGACCTATACTTTCCGAAATAATAGAGCATTAGTGTGCCAAAAGAAAACTCACAAGCTACAAGGGAAAGAAAGAAGACAGCCATTATCCAAGGTTCTGGTTCTTGAACATCTGCATAGAATGCATCTTGGGGCAGTAATGAACCCACCAAGCTTGAGTTCAATAGCAGACCCGAAGCAGTTGGAACAAACCCAACAATCAAGAAACATGTGAATAAGACTACTGATATCGCTCTCTTCATGATCCCAAACCACAGGATAGGAATACTCCTATCCGATTAATGAGATTCTTCGTGTGCGAAAAAGCACATCGATTCTTATCAGAGATGGCTACTTTTTGAGTTTGGGAATAATGAAACCAACGTGCTTCTTGTATTCCAAATACTCCTCGCCATAGTGGATTATCAATTTTCGTTCCTCGAAGTAGGCTCCAATTAGTGTATATCCACTTAACGAGAGGGCAAATACTATGACACTAGGAAATGGGTATACAAATATCAAACCAAGTAACAATAGAATGGTAGCAAGATAAAGGGGATGGCGAATGCGACCATACAGTCCTTCTGTTATTAGCTCTGGTTTCCTGTCCGTCCGCATGTCAGCAACTGTGCTTACTGAAATTACTCTAGATGCCATTGCGGCAACAGCTCCACCTAAGACGAAGAACAGAATCCCAAGGATAAAGAGGAGTGGATTCACTGCTTCAGGAGTGATAATGAAATAGAACCAATCCCAGAACCACATAGCTAGAAAGGGAAGGAGAATTCCAATAATACTTGTGAAGGTAAAAATCCGAGAATAGCCTTCTTTTCCCCATCTGTCAATAATACGTTCCTTTACAGATAGCTTAGATAGGCCACTATGCTGAAGACCGAAGATTGTGGCTCCCAATACGATGATGATATACTCTAGCATATTTTCGCCTCGTCAAGTTATAACATAAGTTGTTAGTTTGTTACCAAAATCTTATAAGAAACTATTGTTAATTAAACATTGTTAAGTATTATGATTGGGTGTTTCGAAAATGGCAGAGATACCAGCTAACAAATTCAAAGTAATGGAAATGTGGAAAGACACGATGGTCACCGTCAAAGATGGTGATGATAAGAAGAAGATTGATGCGGTACAATATCAGATACGTTACAAGGTTGGTGAAGGTGCCGCAAAACGCTTTGTGGATCATGGGTCGGGCATGCATGAGATGACTGAGAAGACAATCTACTTCACACCTACAATTCACAAAATGATGGAGGAACCCTTCCATTATGATGGGAGTACAGTCGAGCAAATAGTAGGGGAGAGTCAAACTGAGAATACCAAGGATCTTTCAAGAGTATCTTTCTGTGGGGATCACGAATTAGTGGAAATTTCATTTGAAAGTCCTGGAGTCGAATGCTGTGCAATGACTAAGGAAGAAGCAGACAAGCACGGAGTGCCACTACAGTTCCTATCGGGTTATCTTCTTGGTAGAGGTGATAACATGCTGAAAGTCGCATTGACCAAAACTGTTGTTGAGAACGGTGTTGTCTACTATGAGAACATACATGTAATCCCTGAAGGAGCAATAAAGACCCTTCAATGTCTGGAGTGATACATCTTACAAACAAGGCGGGTGCTCTGATTCATCTCCCTGTTCCAGCTGCCCCTACACGGCTGGACTTCCTTTCGCTGGCAGCACCCGCCTGACCCTCTTTTTTTTAACAATTGTTTGATTGAAATTGGACTAAAAACAAAGAATTATATACTCAAAAATTAGCGCTTGCGAACGCGTTTCCTTTCGTTAACCATTTTGTGGCAAAGTTTGGCGGAACATGCGGGCAGCCAAAGACGAGTAGGACGCGATAGGTGATCAATAAAATGGCGAAACCAGTCCGTGCGCTAAGTGACAGACAACAAGGCGCTTTTGTTTGCTCCTCTTGCGGAGGCACCGATTTTTACGAAGACATGACGCGCGGAGAAAGCATCTGTACAACCTGCGGATGTGTTCTTTCCGACCGAATAGTAGATTCCGGCCCAGAGTGGAGAGCTTTTACTGCAGAAGAAAGGAATTCAAGGGCTCGAACAGGATCTCCGATGACTCTTACAATGGCAGATAAGGGTCTAGCAACTACAATTGGTTGGAGCGATAAAGATGCTAATGGCAGATCGATAGCAGCAAGCAATCGTGCAGCGATTTACAGAATGCGAAAGTGGCAGATTAGAACACTGGTTCACAGTTCTCAGCACCGGAATCTCAGCATTGCTATGAGTGAGATGGACAGACTCTCATCTCAGCTTGGCGTTCCGAGCGAAACGAAGGAGACTGCCGCACTGATATACAGAAAGGCTCTTAGCAAGAGACTTGTTCGCGGTAGGAGCATTGAAGGAATGGTTGCAGCTTCCATTTATCTCTCCTGTAGGATTCACAAGATTCCTAGACAACTCGATGAGATTGTCACAGAAGCAAAGGTGAATCGAAAGGAGCTTGGTCAATGTGTACGACTTGTGTTACGCAATGTTCCAATAAAGGTACCAATTCCATCAGCAAATGACCTAATGCCTAGGATATCTGCAGATCTCGCATTAGATGGCAGGACTGTTCAATGTGCGATGAATATCATTAATGACGCCCGTGAGCGCGGAATCACTGCAGGTAAGGACCCTGGTGGTCTTGCAGCTGCGGCACTCTATATTGCAGGGATCATCGAGAACGATCGACGAACTCAGCGAGAAATTGCTGAAGCAGCAAATGTGACAGAAGTGACCGTAAGAAACCGCTACAAGGACTTGGCAACAAGTCTGCAAATTACGATTCGACCATAGTGGGAGATATCTCCCACTTGGATTCTCTTTTTTTCATATTGCTTTGATTCTAACTCTTTTAGGCTGAAATGTGTCTTACAATAACACAATGACTCAATATCTTCTAGTACTCTGTGGAATTCCTTCAAGTGGAAAGACGACTCTAGCCACAAAATTGTTAGAATACCTTAGCACTGAGCTAGAAGTAAAGCTAGTTAGCACAGATAAATGGAGAGACGATACCTACTATTCTGATTTCACTCCAGAGAAAGAGAACGAGGTCCGAGAGAAAGCATTGGCAGAAACAAGGATGCACATCTCAGAAGGACTAACTGTTATTCATGATGACACGAACTACTACGCTAGCATGCGTCACGAGTTGTATATTCTGGCTATGGAAAGCGAATATTGTTTCGGAATTATCCATGTAGATGTTCCGTTACAGGTTGCCACGAAATGGAACAATCTGAGAGATAGACCACTTCCAGAAGAGGTCATTACCAGAATCCATGAACGATTTGATATCCCGGGTTCGAAATATGCATGGGATAAGCCATTGGAAACCATTAATCCCTCAAAAAGAAAACCTGAGGAAATGTTACCAAAAATAGTCAAGAGAATGAAGAAGCTAGAACCACTAGAATTCCCCAAGAAAGCGATCCCTGGATATGCAGAATTCTACGATAAGCTAACTCGCCAAATTGTGAATAAATTCCTAAGGGAATCGAAGGATATGAGAGAGAATTCAATGGTTTCAGAAATAAGAAAGGAAGTGCTACAATTGGCGATTAGTGGTAATATGACCACTGACGATGTTGAGCAGATGCTCCACATGAGATTAGAAGAATTGAAATGAATGGCGGCTCCTCAAGAGAATCGAACTCTAATCGCTTGCACGATCATGGGTTTGAAGCCCACGGCTCGGGACCACCCGCGCTATGAAGAGCCTCAGGTGTTTTGGCCTGTGTCAACCTATTGAACTTAAACCTTCGGTGTTGACAACTAGATGTACCGTTTTATTACATCGATAGTTTCTTGTTTCCATTCCACACTCTTCTTTGCCAGTGCAGTGGCAAGATCACCAGGGAGGGGCTCATCCCTTGGTAGCTTCTCAATCTGAGATAGCCACCCGCTTGTATGCAGTGTTATGGGATGAAGATTTTCACCCTCAGTAGCCTTGATCATCATTTCTCTTCCATGAGCGACTTGATAATAGACCTCAGTGAGAGGTTGCTTCTTCAAAATCATATGAATCAAACGATCCCAACATGTCTTGGCGACCAATGCGCGTCTGACTCGACTCTTTTGGTTGGTACCCAAGACACGATACTTGTCAAGAGACGACTTGATGTCTGTAGATAGTGATTCCAGATATGCCTGCAATTCTTCTTCGTTCTGTCCATGAACTTTTACCTGTATGTTTGATTTCTCTCCTACAACAGAGATATCAACCTCCCTTGAGGTGTTCTCAGTTCTGA
>JAEORN010000194.1 GCA_016840825.1 Candidatus Thorarchaeota archaeon
CGAATCAGTGCTCTATGGGACGAGTCTAGAGAAGTTGCTAAGCATAGGCAATTTGTCACGCACACTGGAAAATACAAGGGTGCAGATATATCAGCATGTTCAACGGGAATTGGCGGACCAGGAACAGCTATAGTAATAGAGGAACTAGCTAATGTTGGAGCGGATACCTTCCTACGTGTAGGTTCATGTGCAACACTGAAAGAGCATATCGATATTGGGGACATCATTATATCCACAGCAGCGGTTCGTTTGGAAGGCACGAGTAAGCAGTATGTAAGACCTGAGTACCCTGCATCAGCATCCTATGAAGTTGTACTAGCATTTGTTGAGGCTGCAGAGACCCTAGGAGTAAAGTATCATCTTGGAATCTCCGCATCAACTGACTCGTTCTATCTCGGACAATCACGTCCTGGTTTTGGTGGTTATACCCAGAACATGAGTGAAACCCTGATTAAAGACCTCACAAGAGCTAATGTGACTAATTTTGAGATGGAGGCGGGGACACTCTTCACATTAGGGAATATCTACGGATTCAGAACTGGTGCAGCGTGTGCAGTATATGCGAATAGAGTCCGAGATGAGTTTGCAGTGAAGGGGGAATCAGATGTCATCAAGTGTGGAAATGAAGCAGTGAAGATACTCTCAGAGATGGATGAAGACAAGAAAGGAAAGAAGCACTGGAACCGCAGGCTTCTCAAGTAGAGAGTTTCATGATGGTTTCTGACGGTCATTAAGCAAGTCTGCAACAGATGTATTTGTTGCCTGAAGACTTGCATAGTATGAAACCAACAGAGAGATCAAGAATATCAAGAGTATCAGCATCACTGAATTATAATCGACAAATGAGAAATACCCTCCTGAAAATCTCTTGATGATATGTGCGAGTGATAGGTTCGCAATAAAACCAACGAACAAGCCCCATATCAAACCGGACATCATTGGAACTGAATTCTCTAAGGATAGTATCTTCGCAATCTCCACACGCTCCATTCCTTGGACTCGTAGCATTCCAATCTCTCGTCGTCTTGCCGTTGCAGCAGACCAACCACTAAGAACTGCACTGATTATCACTGTGAATAGAAGTAAACCAAGTGAAAGATTGATAGTAACACTAAGTGAATCGATTGCAGTGGAGTAATCATAGACAACTGTTGAAACGAGAACAGGATAGACCCCAGAGATTTGTGAGAGATCTGAAACAGTAGATTCTGGGTCCAGACTATCTAACAATAACCCAGTGGGCACAAATGGTTCTTCTACCACCAAATGCCATGTTTCTGTATTAACGAATAGAAATAGTGGTTCGATAATGGTGAATAGAAAAATGGGTACTGATGAATCACAGATTGCTGCAACTGTGAGATTGACTTTGTCTGCAACCTCCACCTTCGCACCAACCTGCAAATTGAGCTCTTGTGCCGCGAAGTCTGATATTATACAGGAGTTTGTTATATCAAGAATTAAGAGCCCAGCAGTAAGATTGAGGGATTCTTCGACACCTATTGCTGCTAGATTTTGGAAGGTTTCTGGTTGTATCCCAAAAATTAGACCAGTGTCAATAAGTTCCTGATGTTTCAGAAATTGGTATGTACTGCTCATTTCAGACATCTCTGAGATGTTCTGTTGACTACGTATTCGGTCAATTTCCTCAAGACCCGTCGTTTCATCTAGATAAACCACAACATTGGCAGAAGAGCTCTTCCAACCAATAGTGTTCTCCCACGAACCAATAAGGGTATAACTGACATTTGAGGAGAGCATGAAAATCACTGAAACAGAAACAAACAGGTTGAATATGAGAAGTGCACCCATTGAACGTTGTTTCATGCTTGCTGAGAAGAGCTTCCGAATCACCGGTCGCGTGTACCGCCGAATGGTTTTCACCAATGAGGATGGTATAGCCAGGTATACGGAGAAACCCCCTACCAAGAGGAGGAAGGAAGGAACTGAGAGAACTCGTAGTAGGTCACTTCGTATCAGGTTGAGAGAGAATAAATCTGATACTAGCTGGACTGAAACCAAGACTGATAGTGAGAATCCCAGCGCCAATATGACCCTCCAGAACACTTTTCGAATTTCGGTTGGAATTGAAACAGGGGTAGCCACTCCTGAATACGCATACTTCAAACTCTCAATAACAGGTTGACGTGTGGCAAAAATCGCCGGGATTAGACCTGCCATCACTGTCACCACAATCCCTGATAGGAACGACACTATCAGGAAAATTGGGCTCATGGCAAATCCGGGTTGAAATAGCGCTTCAGCATTAATCGGACTCACGATTGTCATTATCGAGTTGGCAACAGAGGAGAGGAGATTCCCAGTAAATAGACTCACAAAGATGCCAGCTATGGCCCCTGTAATTCCAACTATGCTGATCTCAGCTAAGAGAACAGTCAAAATCTGTAATGGTGATGCTCCATAGGCCAGCATCAGACCAGTTTCAAACCTTCTCTCGGTGAAGATAAGGGAG
>JAEORN010000195.1 GCA_016840825.1 Candidatus Thorarchaeota archaeon
GTCATCAGTAGCATCATACCGAGCCAGAAGATCGGTAACGCATAGATGAACAACGCCACCGTTACAGCGCCAACATCCTTTCTTGAACCAGGATCAGCAGCAACCTTCACACCAGTCCAGATTCCTAGAATGATGGAAACAATTGAGGAAGTGCCCATTAACAATAAGGTATTCGGTAAACGAGCCATAATCTCATCCATCACAGGTTTCTGTGTGACAAACGAGATACCGAAGTTCCCCGTGAACATGTTCACGACATAACGCCAGAACATGTAGATCCAGTCGAAGATATCTGGGTCAGGCACTAGTCCGAATCGTTCGTAAAGTTGCTGAAGTGCGTCACGAGTTAGGTTTCTGCGAAGCTCCTCGCTGATCATCAGATCAACAGGACTAACATGCAATACAAGCGTGGGAAGTCTGAAGAGAAAGAAATTGAAGCATACTACAGCTACAACTAGTAGAAACATGTAGATGCATCGTCTAATCACATATTCTCTTAGTCCCATTTCCTGTACCTCACATAGAGAAAAGATACATAGTGATACTATGTATAGTATCACAATATATTGTGTTGCTTTGTATATATAAGGAACGAGATGAGCGTAATCCAGTATAGTCAAAAATGAGTATAGCTGGACCTCTATCATCCGAAGAGAAGACTGATATTCATGATGCGTCTATCTGGGCATCACAATGAAGATAACACTCCTTGGAACAGGGACATCATTTCCAGATTCCACAAGAGTACAATCTGGAGTGATGATTGAAGCAGATGACAGCTTTGTCCTAATTGACATCGGCTCAGGAGTGCTACATAGACTAACTCAAACAGGGATTGAGTTGACTTCAATCGCAGGGGTTTTCATTAGCCATCTTCACATTGACCATTGGTCTGATTTTGTCACCTTATTGCAAACTCTTTGGTTACAGGGCTTTGATAGACCGCTACTACTCTATGGTCCGCCTGATATCAGAAACTGGATGCGTGGAATATTCGAGGTAGCTATCCCCTTCTATCGGGACAAAGTCATTATTGAACTGCATGTTCTTTCAGAGAGAGATGCAGTACAGTGTGGTCCATTCTCCGTTTCAACATGTCCAACGATTCATAGCACTCATGATACAAGAGCATTCAGGGTTGAGCATGAGAAGAAATCCGTGGTGATTTCATCAGATACTGCATTCAGTCGTGATATAATCGAACTAGCCAAAGGTGTTGACCTCCTAATCCATGAATGTAATTGGCTTGATGGTTCTAATCCAGAGGGAGTTCATACAAGTCCGCTAGAGTTGATGAGAATTATAGAAGAAGCAGGCCCTCAAAAAGTCATATTGACACACATGATGCCAGAGGTAGTAAGTGAAGGGAAGAAAGTACTTGGTATTGTAGGGCGAAGATCTAATGCTGAGATTATCTTGGGCCACGATCTTATGACGCTTGAAATCTAACGCTTCTTCGCAAGAATCATCTCATCAGAAGGTTTGTACATTCGTTCGATGTTCTTGCAGCCAAATGCCGCCATCAAGACAAAAAGTGGTGCTGTCAGAGTAAGACTCTCCAATTCAGGTAAGATGGCTGGTACACCAGTCTGCACGATAGAGAATCCGTTAATGGCCAAGACGATGAACCACGCAGAGGCATGAAAAGCATTGAAGATCGATGCCTTTCGAGCAATCCCGTATGAGTAGTACTCCAAGATGAAATACGTTTCGCGAAAGATGTAAACAAGAACGGCTAATGTTCCGAGAACGAGAAATTGTATTCCAAGAAAAGCATAAAGCACATAGACTGCAAAAATACCAGCTGCAAACTCAAAATACGTTGTCATAGGATTGAATGGTCTTCGAGGGTCTTCCTTCGTGACCTGTTCTTCCAAGGGATGAATCTCAGTATCGATTTCATTTTCTTCGTTCAATTGGATTCAGTTTTGTCAGACATCCAATGCTTTTAACTGAGGGTTTCCTCGCAAATTTCGAAAAAAGCACATCGTGTGAATCTTTAAAACAGCTCAGTCTCACGTACTAACAGTACTCGAATTAATACGGGTGTATATAGCATGGCAGATGCGATTGAATGGACAAACGCTGGACCAGATCAAATTGTCTGGCGTTATCCGGATAATAGAATTGATTGGGGCTCACAACTAATTGTTTTGGAAAATCAGGCAGCTATCTTCTACAGAGATGGCAAAGCGCTTGATACATTCCTAGCTGGGCGCCATAAACTTACGACAAGCAGTATGCCTGGTCTTGTAGGTTGGCTTCAGAAGAAAGTCAAAGGTGACGTATTTGAGGCGACCTGTATATTTCTCGCAAGAGGACAATTCCAGGGCAAGTTTGGTGGACGCGGTCAGACAAGTGATCTAGCTCCTCTGATGTTCCATGGCAATTTCTGGTTTAGAATCAAGGAACCAAAGATCTTCACCAACGAAGTAGTTGGGAATCAGAATGCTTTTGATACAAGGCGAGTTAACGATTACCTACGCTCATTTATGAACGAACGTGTCATCGATGAGTTTGCACATTACGATCTACAAGCAGTCTTTACTCAGCTCGACGAAACAAGCATGAAAGTTAAGACCCAAGTGCGTATGAACTTTGAACGTATCGGTCTAGAACTTGTTGATCTCAAGTTCGAGGGAATGGATACTACAGAGAAATACCGCGAGAGACTCTTTATGCTGAGAACAGCAGGTGTCAGCGGATCACAACTCCTAGGTTCTGAAACCATGAGAGATGCAGCTGACTCAATAGGAAAAAGTCCTGGTGCAGGATTTGGTGCTGGAGCAGCTATGATGGGTGCTATGGGTGCAGCTATGGGGTCTGGAGGTCCTGCAGGAACTCCTGCTGGAGCCAAGTTCTGTGCCAACTGTGGTACTGCTCTCAATGGAGCTAAGTTCTGTCCCAACTGCGGTAGCAGAGTAGGATAATCAAAAGAAAACTGGAGAGTCGTAAGACCTCCAGATTCTTCTCTTTTTCTTCTATAATAATCAGATTACTCTGTCAACTCGATGGTGTAATTTTCGAGCAGGCTCTTCAACCATTGAAATCCAAATGTATACTCTGCAGTGCCATACTTGTTTTCAATCAAAGCTTTAACATTGGGTCGCTTGATTATTTCCTCAACTTTCTCAATAGGTACTCCAACAATCACCTTTGTCTTTTCATCAACAAAGAAGGCAGCTCCACGAGTGACATCCATTGGCTTTTCTAGTATCGGAGTCATGTCAATTTCGGATATCTCATTTTGAATCAAGGTAATATGACCAATTCGTTCAGCGTTTGAGAGGAGGTTGAGGTCAAAGGAGGTAAGCCCAATATTCACCAACGAGAGCATATCGATGTATGACTGTTCCTTCAAGACTGAGAAGTCTATATTGGGTTCATTCTCTTCCAAGAATCCTCCTATGCTTAGACAGTCAAGAGGAATGTTCCGTGGTAGTATTATTTCAAAGATACCGATGTCATCATAGGCAGTCCTGCCAAAGTTCAATATCTCTATCGATCCAAGATTAGGACAATCAGAAAGCTTGGACAGATCAATACATGAACCATGAAATCCTCGGATCGAGATGCTTTCAAGATTTGAACATGTACATAGTCCATCTAGCTTCAAGAATTCAAGGTTGATGTCAATCGTGATTTTCTCTATCGATTTATTTCCAGATAGAACACTGAGGTCTAAACCTTCAATCTTGGACTCTTCATAGATTGAAAGATGAAGTTCTTTCAAATAGGAGAGATTTCCAAGATCTCCTAGGAGAATCTGTTCCAATTCGGGTCCATCAAGAATCTGAATGATTCGAAGATTCTCCAATTTTGATATCCCAGCCAGATCGAGAACCTTTCCATCAAGAACTGTGATTATGAGAGATTGTAGTCCGGGTGCTGAAGTCTGTATATCTTCTATCAGCGTTTCGTCAAACGTATCTGTGATTTCTAGAGATGTTTTATTTGCAAGGAGCTTCCGACGCACCTCTCGATCCTTGGATATCATTTGGAAAATCAAGTATACTCACCTTTTTCAAAGTAACTGCTTATAATGACCTAGTGTAAATCATTCTGAATTCACGAAATGAGATTGAGAGAAGGATATGAAACAAGTTTTACGATACATCGTATTGGCTCTAATATTCTCGAATCTGCTAGCTGTGATTTCAACTAATCAGCGTCAAAACTTACATTGGGGATATAATGAAGGTAGACGATACGATTTCGTGATTGAAGACTATGTCAATCTAAATGGAACTGTAACACAGCATTCTGAATACCTTCACTCTATTGCTCCATCTTATCCAGAGATACCTGAATTCATTTCATCGATTGATTCTATCCCTAGAGTATCATTTGGGTTGTTCTTTGAGAATGGAAGCTATGCAGAAGAAAGAGGACTTGCAGTGCCAATTGGAAATTGGAGTGTTTTCACTGCCATCATCGTCAATTATGCCCTTGAAACGAACTTGTCCATCCATATCATTGATACAGAATTAGAATGGGGATACAATGCAACTCTCCTCGCCTACGGAGACTACATCTTCTCAACTATAATCACATATTCAAAGGAAGATGGAGTCATTAACGAACAGACTTGGGATGATCGAGTTGGGAACTACTTTCATTCACGCGACTCCATTAGGCGCATCCCAATGAGCCCTGTTGTTCAGAACCTAATCATATCTAGTATCGTGGGTATAATTATAGTGGGAGTGATCATCACTCTTTCAGGGTTTCGTGGTTCGTCTATTCAACGAAGAACTGTCAAACTCACTGTTCTTTCTTCTCAGATGCGAATGACAGGTAGATCTTCTGGTCGGTTTCGTCTATTATCGATCGATAGTTAACATCACCAATCTCTTTGATCTTGATCTTTAGTTCTTCAATTGCTGAGTCGTCGTCAGGTCGGAGTCGAAGATATTCTTTCAAGAAATCGAGTTGAATTGCCTTGTCTGTGTCTTTCACTTCTTTCAAGATATCACGAAAACGCTGCATTGACTCCATATCAAGTTGCACATTTTTCTTGTGAATTTCATCCATCTTCTTTGTGTACTTTAAAACATCCATTTTATCAAAATCCTCCTTCAAGTTTAAAATTGATTTTCATACAAATATCGTATCCGAAACTTATGAGTCTTCACAAACCTCATTCATGATTTACTATATATTCAAATGCAGGAGTGTCAAACGCTTCTTTCGGAGTTGGTTCCATCTTTGAACAGCTCTATACAACAAAAGGAAAACAGACATACTGGTAGCTACTACACCCCAAGGCATGTGGCAGAAGAAATAGTAAATGCAGCTATAGGTCGATGGATTCAGGATCATCATAAGCAATCAATTGATAATATCGATAGCATATCAGAGCCAATTCGAGATGATATAAGGAATTCATTGTCAACTCTCAAGATATTAGATCCTTCAGTGGGAAACGGCGTGTTTTTGCTTGTAGCAGGCGAGTATCTGGAAACTCTACTTACGAAACTTGGTGATACAAGGAAATCCAGAATCATCCGAGCCAATATTGTTCGGCAGAATTTGTATGGAATCGATATTCAATCATCAGCAGTTCAAGATTGTAAGGAATCCCTGTCAAAATGGATTTGCGAAAATAATCAAGAAGAACCGGATATACAAATTCAACATGTTTTCCATGGCAATACTCTGATTGGTAAGATACGAAATGATGAATCGCAAGACTTCAACAATCTAGAGTTAGAATTCAATTGGTATAGAGAAATACCTGAAATCTTCAGAGAAGAGAGATATGGATTCGATATTATAATTGGTAATCCCCCATATGGTAATCTTTTGAAATTCCAAGAGAAGGAATACATCAAGCGAACGCTAAGCTACGATGTAATGTCAGGAAAGATGGGTAGCTGGAACACTGCTCCAATATTCATCGTTCGATCTAGGGACCTCTTGCATCGAAGTGGTCAATTGGCACTTCTAGTTCCAAACAGTATTCTGAGAGTCGGGCAGTTTAGAAGGATAAGAGAATTCATCAACGAAAAACTTGGGATTTGGAAAATCATAGATGAAGGTAATCCCTTTGATGGTGTCACCCTCGAGATGATTAGCATTTTTTGCAGTGCAAAGCCACCAATTAAGAAATCAACAATATCAGTCACATCCAAAAGAGCTGGTGTGGAAGGAACCAATACAATACCTAGAAGCGTAATGGATCATCGCATCCTCTCAATATATCACGATTCATTATTCAGTTCTATTAGAGAACGAGGAAAGTGCAACCTCATAACTGCTTCAAGAGGGAGAGATATTCCGTCTAAATACACTTCAAATGAACCATCAAAGGAATTTCAAATCCCGTATGCGACAAGGGGAAGGAGCGTCCGAAGATACAAGATAGACGATGAGTACCTAAAGTACACCAATGATTGGTTTATGCAAGATGATGCTATGTTGGAGTCCTATTCAAGCAGTTTCATTGTCGCAACAAAGAACTATCCGTACCCCAGGTGTGTTCAGAAACAGAAAGGTATTGTTCATGGAGGAGGGATTGTTCGTATCATCCCTTTGATCGAGAATCTGAATATGCAGGCAGTGGGACTCATCCTAAATTCTCGACTTGTTCGATATATTAGCACAAAGTATCTCACTAACTATGCCCAGCTGACAACGTGCTTGAATACAGGGATCATAGAAGAAATTCCCCTGATACTCCCAGAGGATATGAAGCCACTTTCAAAACTATTCGAAACTCTTCAGGAGCTCCATAGTGAAGGTTACAAAAACGAAGCAATCCAAGCTTGGGAAGAATATGTTGATGCCATGATTTATTCAATCTATCTAGAGGAGGCATCATCATTCTCTGAACCTCTATTGGACATCTCTGAAACCCTAGTGAATAAACGATTGGACAAAGCGCTTCAAGTCATTTCTGAGGAAGAAGTCCAATCTGCGATTGATGGTACAATGAGTGTGCCAATTGTAAAGAATATTGAATCATCTCCAAGAATGAAATGAATCTACGTGGACACTGATGCTTATATATCCTAGAATATCTTGGAATGCAGACCTGATATGAACTCAGAAGAAACTGGCCCCGATGATACAAAGAAGATGGCTGATGCCATAGTCAATGCAGTTGAAGACGAAAAAGAGAAATCCAATGACGAGGATGCGCTGTCTAGAACAGAACGAGAGGTTGAAGCTGACAAAGAACAGGAACGAATTAGAAGAGCAAAAGAGCTTCGGAAACAACTGAGAAAACGAGAAATTGGATTACTCTATTACAGGTGGCCTGCTGTCGTTCTGATTCTAAGTGGAGTATTAGCGATCTTCACAGAATTCCTTCCAATATGGATTCAAGAGGAGGAGGTCTTCGGATTCTACACCTTCTGGGAGGGATTTATTCAAGATGGCAGTGTTTTCTGGTTATTCCCTATAGCTTCAGGTATTATAATGATAATTCTCGCTTATTTCGCATATTCCAGACCAAAGATGACCTTCCTTGCGGTTATTCCAGCCATGCTCATGGCTATGGCTGGTTCACAAGTGTATTTCTTGATAACAGCAGCCTATACTGCCGCAGATATTGCTGGAACTCCAATTGACTTTGAATTTATGGCAACTGCAACTCCATTGCAAATGGTGGTCGTCGCTCTACTTGCATTGCTGGCAATTGCAGTTCGAGAGAAGGAATAGCTATTCATCATGAAGGAATTCATCTAGTATTCCTTCTTCCTCCAACATAACCATCCAGTCAAAACGCTTTGGAGTTTCTTTTACTGCAAGTAACCTCTCAATCTCTTCAACAATCTGATCGGTAGACAAATCAGATGTATCGATTTCATACACCTTGCCCTCTCCAAATGCATCTATTGCATCCATCTGACATACACCAAAGATCTCAGATTCCACATTCTCCTCTATCTTATCTTTACTGTAATTCCGCTCATTCAATCTCTTCAAAAGGATTTCAGGGTGAACTCTCAGAATAAACACCCTTTGTACGGGTCTACCAGGTACCAAATCAATATAATGACCCTCAATAATCAAGTCTGAATCTGTTTCATCTATAAGTTCATCAATTGTGTCAACTAGACAGTCTTCATCAATGATATGAGTATCACGTTCTTCATCCCTATCTTTCAAACACCCACCATCGATAGCAATCTGTCCCAAGTTTTTCACATCACGTTTTAGCTTCTGACCCAAAGCCTGAGCGGCTGAGGTTTTTCCTGTACCAGGAGTACCTCCAATAAGGATGATTTTCATAGGAAACGTTGCTAGACATAGAAGAAATAAGCTATTTGATACAGCTAAAAAGTGCAGAGCTATAATTCCTTATAAGACATCAGTATCTCATACACAATGAAAATATATTACATTTGAGTGATGCCATCGATGAAACTACCAAATGCGAGTACTGTGAAATATGCAGTTCCTCTATTTCTCATATTGATGGTAGGCATTGCTCTTTGGGGATACAATACCGTTGTATCCATCGTAGTCTTTTCAATTGTTTTGGCAATCAGTCTGAACCTAATTTGGTCAGCACTCCTAGATAGAATTGATGCAAAAACAGGATTCACCAATCCAATTTATCGAGAACAGAGCTTCTCGCGTAAGTCATTATCAGAGTTAGAGAATAGGATGAAATCGACTTTAGAGAGAATGGAGAACTCCTATGGGTACCTAATTGATGATTTTGATGAAGAGGAGCTATCCGAAAACACAATGGAAGATTATGATGCTGAAATCCCAATTGGCCTTATTGATGGGATCACATCTGAAGTTTCTGATAGGATTGAGAAGATTGGAATAATGGATATTGATGAACTAGCAATCGCTGATTCTGATGAAATTGCTGGTGCAGCAAAGGTATCGAATCAAGTTGCTGAGGAATGGATTCTTGATGCCAAGGCATTGTTTGTGGGAGCTCAGATTTCTAGCTTGATACCTCTTTCAATGTCAGATCCAAAGGATTTGAGAAAGAAAATCGATAGAGCTCGAAAATCCGGTGCTCTAAGAATGCCTGTCGATTACGAGATTTCACCTAGTAAAATTCAGAGATGGATTGACAAAGCAAACGAGTTGGTTTCCTCATTCGATGTTTCAGAAATACAACGATGGCTTGAAGATAGTGATAGGTAGTTGGTTTTCTTCAATTGCCAAAATCGCGACAATATAACAACTGATAAAAAGAATCCGAATTTCTGTAAAACGACATTACAAGCTCTGTAAGTGAGGGAAAATGACTAGCAACTACTTGATTCGCCCATTCGAACGTCATGATATCTCATCAGTTGTTAGTATCAATAGATCTTGCCTCCCAGAAAACTATCCAGACCAATTCTTTCTTGGTTTGCATCATCATGCCCCAAAAGCATTTCTTGTTGCCGAATGTGATGAAGCTATATGCGGATACATCATGTGTCGTATAGAGAGAGGTATTTCTAGTTTCGGAAGAGCCCCAGTGAAGAAAGGACATATCGTATCAGTAGCAGTAAGGAATGAACATCGACAACATGGTATAGGGACCAAGCTTGTCGAGGCTGCAATGGAAGGAATGCAAGAGTATGGAGCTTCTGAATTCTTCTTGGAAGTGAGGAAGACAAATGAAGAAGCTATTGCAGTATATGAAAAACTAGATTTTGAAATCAGACGTGTCCTGAAGGGCTATTATAGAGATGGAGAAGATGCATACCTTATGGTACGGCAGATTGTATCTGAGGAGGACATATCAACTGACGGATAAGCCAATTGTTGTGCCCCTAATCCCTGAATGCTCAGCCTGTATTGTTAGCAGTCTGCAAACACTGATTCCACTTCTCACAGATGATACTGATGAACAAGCACGTTTCTTCACTCATGCATATCGAAAACTTATGACTGGTTTTACCAAAAGGCTTGAACCTGTTATATTATCTATTGATCTGTACCAAGAATTGTATAAGATGGGAAACAAGGATGATCCCTATCTTGAGATCAAACAGAGAAGTATCGAAGCTGCTGAGAAAGTATATCCCATTGTGGAAGAAGAAATATCACATTTTGCCGGATACGATCGATTCAGAGCAGCATTAGCTGCCTCAATTGCAGGTAATGTCATCGATTTCAATACGGCATATCACAAACCCGACCTTGATGCCCTTTTGGAGGTCTTCCATGCAGTAATGGAAGAAGGATTTACCATAGATGACTCAGAACAGCTTTGGCAGAAACTGAATTCATCCAAAGGAAAAGTTGTGGTTCTGGCGGATAATGCAGGAGAGACACACTTTGATATTCCCATCCTCGAACTCATGAAGAATCTCGGGTGGAAAATAACATATGTGGTGAAGATGAAACCCATGATCAACGATGCTACAAGAGAGGACATCTCGGGAACACGAATTGAGGAGTTAGCCAAGATTGCTGACAATGGAGGATGGGCGCATGGTGTCCCGCGTACATATGTTTCAAAGGAATTCCTACAGCTTGTATCAGAGAGTGATCTTGTTCTATCCAAGGGTCAGGCGAATGTCGAAACCTTCCCTGAAATTCAACGAGAATTAGGTATTGAAACATACTATATCATTCGAGCGAAATGCCCTCACATTGCCCAAGCAGTTGGTGCAAAGGTCGGAGATAATGTAGTCCTTCGAAGACCGGCTTTTTGAGGAAATTATGCTTCTAGTAATTTCCTTCTGGGGATAGATAGTACCTATCAATCAGTTTTTTCTTGACCTCTTGTAGAATAGTCCCCATGGGCACAGGGTCTTCCAATGAAAGACGAGTTATCTCTTCGAGTTCTGCGACCAGTTTCATACTCTCCGCTTTGCCTTTGAGACTGTGTCTAATCGGATAGTCCCTCGTAAGTGGATCATACTCTACCTCTATCCCTGAAATAAGTCGTTGCAATCTATGCAACTCACTCCATATCACATATTGTCGAACACTTTCATCAATTCTCAAGAGATCTCTTGCTACCCCTCGCAACATCTCATCGAGCTGTATCAACAAGTCGACCATCTTTTCAGACTGCTCTCCAATTTCATCTTGCAGGTCCTCTTCCATTTCCTCTGCATCTGTTTTGCTAAATACATTAATTCTATCCCAAGTTGAGATATGTGACTTGACCTCATCGAGAGAGCTATCTGTTTGAATCAGTCTACTATCAAGTTCTCGAATATCACTCAATAGCTTCTTGCTCTGAGGCAATTCGAGAACTGCAGCTTCAAGTTTCTCAATCACATAACTTGATACATCAATCAATTTGAAATCCCCATCAAATCCTAATATTCAGGAAGCCAGATATACATTGCTTACATCGAAGGGAGATTCTACATCCCAGTCACTTCATAAAATAACATCCTCGTTGACAAGGTTTTTATTCAACCTCCAGCGGTCTTCCTATGTTTGACCGAGTCCTAAGACAAGGTTTAAATAAAAACAATCAACCGGAGCCCATGTACAGTTTTATTCCAGAACTGCATTTACTATGGTTAATGCGGTTAGCATGATAACGTATCAAAGCTGGAGGAACAAAAGATGAGTCAACAGATACCTGTCGTCGTCTTACGGGAAGACGCGGAGAGAACACGCGGCCGTGATGCTCAGAGAAATAATATCATGGCAGCCATCGTTATCGCTGAAGCAGTCAAATCAGCACTTGGTCCAAAAGGAATGGATAAGATGCTTGTTGATAGCTTTGGAGATGTTACGGTTAGCAACGATGGTGCTACAATTTTGAAAGAGATGGACGTAGCCCATCCAGCAGCAAAGATGGTTATAGAGGTTGCAAAGACAGTTGATGCAGAAGTGGGCGATGGAACTACCACAGCTGCTGTCCTAACAGGCAATTTACTGAAACAGGCAGACACTCTACTTGACCAGAAGATCCATCCGACCACAATTATTAGTGGTTACAGAAAAGCAACAGAAAAAGCATTGAAGGTCATTGATGATGTCGCTGAGAAGATAA
>JAEORN010000196.1 GCA_016840825.1 Candidatus Thorarchaeota archaeon
ACCAAGAACTATCGCCCACGAACGAAGGATAGGATTCAGTGGGAGGATGATGAATACCTTTCTCGAGACCTCATACCAACTTCTCAAACCGAAGTTCTTGAGAGATTTGACGCGCTCATGGATTATTTCAAGAGTCTTCCACAGAACAGAGATTCATTTGGACTAATTCATCAGGATGTGCACCACGACAATCTCTTCATCGATGGCCACAAACTCACTGTATTAGATTTCGACGATGCTGTGTATGGATTCTTTGTATTTGATATTGCTAATGCACTAGGATTTTCAATATGGGAGAAACCAGATAACATGTCGAATCGCGAATTTGCTGATTATTATCTTGAGCACTTCATGCACGGATACGAGAAGGAGAACCACCTTGAAGACACATGGACTGAGCATCTCCCTTACGCACTCAAGCTATTCGAATTCATCCATTATAATGCATTCAATATGGACTATGACTTAGCTGGGAATGGTCATTTTGAGAGTCTTCCTGAAAGGATTAAGATGGTTTTGACACGTTATCGAAATAGCATCGAAAAGAACTTGCCCTATGTTGAGAATACATTCTGTCCCTATAGGTGATGTTTCCAGATACTAACCAAAAAGGGCGAATGTCTGTGGACATCTAGCTCAATTTCCTTGTTTATTTGATATATGCCCATTTTTTGCCTTTATTCTCGGCAATCCACCAGATGGCCTGTTTCAACAAATTGCTCATCCTTATCCCTGAGTACCCTCTTTTTCCTGTCTTAAGATGGAATCCCATCGCTGCAAAGGCGCTTTGGACCTGCTCAAATCCTTTTGAATCTGTATTGAGACTCATGTCCAAAGCATTTAGTATATCGTAGCCATAGCTGGTTAACCAGAGCTCTCGAAGATTCACGTTATCTCCATTGACAGAAGTCACAATCTGTTCGATCTCTTCATTTCGAAGGTCGATAATACGGTGAGCTCTCACAGCTATTTGATTATGTTGAGTAAGCAGCTCCTCCAGTCTTAACCCAGTAGTAGATCCACCTCTGTCCACCACGGAAACAATCTTCTTCACAAGTAGATTAGTGACACGTTTCTGAGCTTCTTTATCGGTCTTATTGGGAGACATTCGGAGGAAGAAGTCCCTGAGGTTATAATCTATAAAGCCATACCTTTCAAGACCAAGAGCAGAGATGATATCCTGCTGGACTCGATAGTCTTCTCCTAATCCCTCTGCAACTTGACGCAAATATCGCCAAGAGCATCTTGCTGAAGGTCGTCCATATGACGCATCATCACATCTGAGCCAGGATGTGTGTTTGGCGTAACTATAGACTTTCAAGTTACCAGATAGAGGGGTCATGTCTATACTCTGGAACTGGTTTGCTGAAACATCGATTTTTCGGAGGCTCGGGCAAAAGTTCAGAGGTGAGAGGTCGATTGTATGGATTTGGTTTTGGCTAAGCCAGAGTGAATGAAGATTACTACAGGCGCTTAAGGGTGAGAGGTTGATTTTATCAAGTTGATTTCCGTTTAGATAGAGGTATTGCAAGTTTCTACAAGAGCTGATTGGTGAGAGGTCGATGGATTTGAGTTTATTCCCACTAAGATTGAGTATCTCCAAACTAGCTGATTCACACAGATTGATAGACTGTAGCAGGTTTTCTTCCAATGTAATCAAACGTAGGTTCTTGCAGGAATTGAGTGGTGAGAGGTCAATAGTCCTTAGTTGATTTCCTCCTAGATAGAGTTCTTGCAGTTCATCACATTTTTTGAGTGGTGAGAGATCAATTGTCTGAAGTTTATTCTTGGATAGACAAAGATCTACCAGATCATTACAAGACTCAAGTGGCTTGAGATCGACATAAGTAGCCCTTCTCCGAGGTAGATGTATCACTCTAACTTTTGATTTGTATCTATGTAGCTGTTCATTGCCCTCGTTCTGGATTAAGCATAGATGAACGCCCAATGACCCTGACTCCCACATATACTCCTGTGTCTATGGGTAAAAAACTCGTATTTCAGCTGATTACTCCTAACAATCAACTATTCCATCTGGCATTTAGGTCCGACTCCAGAACAGTAATCAGCCAAAGCCCTAAAAAAGGAATTATCCACTTTTTCATTCATTCTCAGAACTCTTATATTCTTGACAAAACCATTACTGATGGGATAAGGGAATGTTACGATATTCTTGTACAGGATTGGTTTTCGTACTGTTGTTCATGTTGACTCCCACTCTATTCATCTATAGTCCGACGAGTATTGGTCCGCAAGACTTAGACGAACTTTCTTATCTTTCGCTCGATGCTGACGGACCAATTATCCAGAATCTCACATATGAAATAACAAATTATACCGATGGAAGTAACGATGCGATTACTATCTTCTGTGAGTGTTCCATGTTGAGCAACAACACTCAGCCTGCTTGGCAGGAGCATTATTGGGGTAACTATCTAGCAAACCGATTTGTTTGGGATGGGGAATCATTCAACTACACGTACAGTATCAACCCCTTTCTCGTAAGCTTCAATATAACAATCATCTTGTATGATGATCTGAACAATACTGCAACTGAACAGATTCATGTGGACTATATTGAGGGGAAGGAACTGATACGAAATTTGCCCCCTGAGGAGTTCCCTGACTTGACTGAGACGAGTCCAACAGAAGTCTATGTCGGTGAAAACGCCACGATGGTATGGTATGTGATGGATAATGTGCTGGGTCTTGAAGTGCTACTGAATGGAATTGTTCTGGAAGGTGATATATTCGTTAATGAAACTCCCTATGTTCTGAGGTATGAGTTTACATCATTGGAAGAGTCTGTTTATCATTTCTCTGTACGTGGCTACATTGAAGGTACACCATTCAACACAAGCTCAAGCTTGTTTGTTGTAGGAGGATACCAGCAACTCATGGCACTGTCAGTCCCAATCACATCAACAACAACTACCACTGGGCAAATAGATCCGACAAATCAATTGCCAGTTTTATTGACTGCAGCTGCAGGTTTCGGTATCATCATTGTTGTAGTTCTGGTCCTAATTCGTAAGAAGGCGATCTAACGAAAAGATACCTTGTGGCGATTTCTTTTGCTGTTATAGACTTCGCCCTTTTATTATTCTGAGCACTGTTCTTCAGTATTCGTTTGATGCATCCGAATTGCTTGATTTACACGAGCTATTGATTCCGTTGTGGCTACCGAAAAATCTTCTATTAAATATCCGAAAATTTGTTCAGATGCAGGGCTGTGTATTAGAGCCTCTTGATATGCCTCCAATGCTCCCTTCAGATCGCCAAGTCGTTCGAGAGCCCGTCCAAGTTGATAGTGGAGTGGATGATATGTCGGCTCGATTGTCAATCCTTTTTTGAATGCTTCACTTGCAAGAATGCATCTTCCCTGATCTAGGACAATACGACCAAGGTTATAGTATGCATCAAAGTTACTTGGATTCAATACAAGG
>JAEORN010000197.1 GCA_016840825.1 Candidatus Thorarchaeota archaeon
AGCTATAACCTGGATTGTGAAGAATAGGCAAAATAAGAGTGCAAATGCTCCAAAGGAGCGAGTGACACGTCTGGCCTTAAATCTACTCATTGCTTAAATCCCTCCAATCGCACGTACCTGTTGACCATAGGATCAACAGTTGGACTTTACCCTTTTACCTTCTAATAAAAGCTGTGTTTTTTTAGTATCATCTTTATATTGTGATTCTGCTGGTTTCTATTATGAATAAAAGAAGAATCAAGAAAAAGAAGGATTATTTTGATTCCAAGATTGTAGTTGAAGATGATGATGCTATAGTTACCCTTAAAGAACATTCACAAAAAGATACAATTCGCGTAATCGAGGTTTCAGGGGTTGCAGCTGATTATCTTGATATGTCACTCTTCAATGAATATACTAACTTAGAAGAGATAATAATTCATTTCATTGACGGAATTAAACATATTGACCTTACAACCCTATCTGAACATCATCATTTGAAAATTATTAAAATAACCAAAACAACGCTCGAGTCCATCATATTACCAAATGTGAAAGATACGCGAATTGAAAGGATAATTCTATCTAATAACCACCTACGATGGCTTGACTTAGAACCACTATCCAAGAGAACCCACTCTTTGATTCGAACCCATATCTCATTCTTGAATAATGTAGGGATGGTTTATGTGGATATTACTCCTTTTCTTGAAATGGAGACTCCCCCCAATATCGAGATAGACTATAATATATTGTATGTCTACTATTCTGATAATGATTTACACAAAAAAGCGGTTGCTCTTTTAGGTCCTATTCATGAAAGAATAGTAAGAATCCCTGAGAAACCTTCAAATGAAGTATTATTATACATGGTTAAAACAGGATATTATAATGAAGCAAGAGTTGCCGCAGATATCCTTCTTCATCGAAGAAGTATTGAGATAGTACCTGAAATAGTAAAGGCAGTATTCGATAATTCTAGGTTTGACATCCCAATGATGCCTGAACCTGTTGAACGAAGTGCATGGAAAGGAGTAATTGATATCTTCACTCCTGATGAAATGAGAATAGTAGAGAGTATGCTTGAGAATAAAGAAACTATTGAGGCATTATACAAGCTTGCATTTGATATCATTGTACAGAATGATAGAACTGTTAGGGAAGATCATCTCATAGCACATAGATGGCGTGTTTTCAAACGAATGAGTAGGTTCCTGCTTTCTAGTGATGTCGGTAGGATATTCATTGCTGAAGAGATGGACTGCGATGACTATTATTCTAGGGTAACATCTTTTCTGGTTTCTCTATATCATGACGATAAAGATGACCTATTTCAGAAGTTGAAGAATATTGTCTTTCCCAAGGAAGAAGATGAGTTCATCAACAAACTCAGGACTGAATTTGTTGATTCAAAATTTCCAGAAGATACCAAACTATATAGAAGGATATGTGAGAAAGCAAAGGAAAAAGACTCATCCTGAGGATAGTAGGTGGTAGGAAATTGTCAGATTATTATCCGCGAAGAAATGAGCTAATCTCAATGGGCATTGGGTTTTGCTTTTTGATCCCTGCGATATTCATAACAATCAGTATCTTCGATTTTGTCGCCATGTGGGGAGATGGTCCAGGACCAAGCCCGTTAATAATGCTGATAGCGCCAGCAATTCTCTTCTCTGTCGGAGGCATGATGATTATTCAAGGGATTCGATACTATATCTCCTGGCCCCAGCGAATGGAGAAGCAGAAAGAGATTCACATTACACAGATTCAGGATCCTACGACAGATCAAGATGCATACAGGTTGTCTTCAGGTTATACGCCTACTCCGACCATCAATATCCCGAATCACTGTAGCAACTGCGCTGCAAAATTAAGCTATGAGGAATTGACTTGGGTGGGGCCTATGACGTTCAAGTGCCCAAGCTGTGGGCATGAGATGCTAGCTGAGAGAAAGGGATTCTAATCTCCTTGACTGTCATTCTCAAAAAGAGCAGCAATGCATCTCCTATCATACATTGAACTGTGCCTCTACATGAGAGATTATCTTTGATGGTGTTTCTGTTCAGCTATGATAGAAGTCCATCTGTATGGTATCCTTAGGAGTTTGGTAGAAGGAAGTCGAGCTAGCGAGGATACAATCATGCGTGTTGAAACTGTAGAAGGTGAAAGATTCATCGATTTCATAGTGAGACTAGGATTGGATGCCTCGCAGATTGGCGACTGCTTCATCAATGGCATATTAGCAAAGTCAGACGACGTCATTCATGATGCGGATCGTATCGGACTATTCCCATACAATATGGTATTGATTGATGGAGGTATGCACATGAAATACCATCCACATAGGCGCTAATCCATTAGAATGGAAAACCGAGATGGTCTTCGAAAGCCTTAAGTCCAACATGTGCAATGAGTTTTAGTTACGAAAACTAGTCTGTGATATCATTAACCCTCATAGAATGAATCACTCTTCAAGAGTCGTTCCATCTAGTGATTCTTAGTTGCCCATGTCATCATTAATCACTTCGATAAGAAATCACTTCAGAATGGATATCCGAGGAGAGGATGAATGAGAAGAGGATTATTTCTATTCGTTTTTCAAATTACAAGATATTGTGCCAAGGCAGCCCAGAGGTTTGGGAATAGGTTTGCTTGGAGGATTTCTTTCCTATCCGATGTTAGGAGGTACTAAGTGTGCAAAAGAAACCAGTGAAAATCGTTTTGTCGATCGTTGCAGTGTTTGTATTCCTCATGGTTTCTCTGTCAATGCTGTCATATCCAGGAATAGATAGCACAATGAGTTCACCGAATACTGAAATTAGACCAGAGAAACAACATTTGGTAGCATTCAACCCACAGAATGATCAAGCACCCGTGTTACAAAATCCAGATGACACAGATAATATGTATGCAATGTTGAGAAATTATCAAATCACTGCATATGTTTCAGTCCCTGATGGTTATGCTGCAATAGAATACATCGATCTCTGGATATATAATGATGCCAGAACGCAGAATTATACAATTCTGAGATATAATGAAAACACAAACAGCTTCTCTGACATAGGAGGAACTGGGTATGTTATATTACAGACAGGATTATGCTCAGCGATAAGATCCGGAAATGATATTGATGCTACTTTTGTCATTCAAATAGATTGGGATCATCCTGATGTTTCGAATGTCGATGTTTGGCAGTATGTCTATGATTATAATGCTACTTCAGATGCTGATTGGTATGAAGTAAATTGGGATATTGAAACTAGACTCAATTATACTAGCACGCCTAGTATCACTAGTGATGATGGTGGTACCGTTGATAGGGGTGATCTTGATGAAGCATTTCATATGACAGGAACAATCGTATATCTCGGATCAACGACTTCGCCTATTTCTAGTGGGGTTGATGTTTGGGTTTCTGCGTCTCAGTATGGTGTCAACGTTGGACCCTGGATTGATGCGACTCTAACAGCCGGAGCATTTGATGTTACTTGTTATGCGGATAATTTGGTTGGAATGGATACTTACACTGTCAAGGTAGTTCCTGATGGAGCTGGTAGTGGTGCAAGTGACTTGTATATTGCGGCTTCTGTAACTGATACCTATATTGCGGATCGGATACGGGTTCAATCATATTCTGTCGCTGACAATAGAGTGAATATTGGCACTAGCGTTTACGTATATGTCACACTTGTATACGAATATCTAAGCCAACAGGTCACTACTGGCACAGTAACCATCAATGGCATTTCGGCAAATCATCAGGGAGGAGGGGTTTGGCGAATCACAGATTCCGAAACAAGTGCCACTGGCAATACATACAACACCGTTGCATGCAGTAGTGACATTCATAGGGTAGCGACCGTCAATCAGAATGGCCAGAGTCAACTCGTAATTTGGGACTCGCTGACAATTTTCATTACAGACCCAGCCTCACGAATCAACGTTAATGCGAATGCATCTGGAATTCACGTTTCAGCAATCAGGGATTATGACTCTGCAGTATTTGATGGGACCCTCACACTCAATGATACGACATTCCAATATAGCTCGGTAGGAAGGCATGGATATAGAGTCGCAAGTGCAAGCGGCGGGTCCTATGGGATCACAGCAATCCGTCTCAATGATGCGACTGCCTGTATCTGGGACTCACTCACAATTACAATGTTAGGACCCACTGACTCGAGAATAAACATCAACACGAATGCATTGGGAATCATTGCAACAGCAGTTCATGATTTTGATGGTCTATCCTATGATGGAACCCTAACATTGAATGATACAACATTCCTTTACCTAACGGTTGGCAGAAGAGGGTATAGAGTATCATCTGCAAGTGGAGGGTCTTATCCCCTAGTCACGATGATAAGTCTGAATGATGCAACAGCTTGTATTTGGGACTCTCTTACGATCTCGATTTCTGACCCTACCGATCAACGAATCAGCATTAATGAGAATGCAATAGGAATAATCGCAACAGCAGTATATGATTATGACAGTGCTTCTTTTGATGGGACATTGACCTTTAACGAAACGGCATTTCTCTTTTCCACGGTAGGTCGGAGAGGATACACTGTCGCAACTGCAAGTGGCGATTCCTATGGTATTTCTGTAATTAGTGCAAATGACGAAACGTACTGCATATGGGATTCACTCACAATCACGATAACGGACCCTACAGATCAACGAATCAACATCAATGAAGAGATGGGTGCTATTACTACGAGTGCCATTTACGATTATGATGGGACGATTTACGACGGAACGCTAACGTTGAATGATACAACAACACATTCCACTGCAGGGAAACGGGGATTCACTGTCGCAACTGCAAGTGGTGACACGTATGGAATTACCGCCATAGGTACCAATGATGAAACATATTGTATCTGGGACTCTCTGACAGTTACGATAACAGATCCTACAGACCAACGAATCAACATTGGTTCAACTCTCACCGGTCTCATAGTTAGCGCAGTCTATGACTACGATGGTACAGATTATGATGGAACATTGACGCTCAACGATACAACTACCTCATACTCAACTGTTGGAAAAAGAGGATACACTGTTTCATCGGCAAGTGGAGATTCGTATGGCGTTACAGCTATCAGCTTCAACGACGAAACATATGTTATCTGGGATTCACTTTCTGTGTCTGTTACCTGCACTAGGCCAATGCGTGTCAATGTTAACGCGAATGCCTCGGGCATTGTTGTAAGTGCGACCTATGATTATGATGGAGCTGTCTTTGATGGAGAATTGACTCTTAATTCGACGACGTTCTTCTACCTTACAGTGGGAAGACGTGGCTATGCAGTTACATCAGCAAGCGGAGATTCATACGGGATAACCGCAATTAGCACTAGCGTGGCGTTATGCTGCATTTGGGATAGACTTGTCATAAGCATCGAGATTGAGGAATCAGAGCCAGAAAGTGAGCATGAAGTCGAATTTAGTCTGGATGTCACATTTGAGTACGACGGAGAAGCCTGTACCTCCTACGAAGTTGCAGTTCATAGAAATGGTGAGCATTGGAAGACCTTCACTCATGAGAATAGTTCAACCTTCGTTGACAGCAATACCGAAGGTGAATATGTGTATGAAATCGCCTCTGTGAACTCGGAGTCCCTATATGGAATTACAGCCTTTACTTCAACCTCTGTTCCAGTAACTTGGCAGGCACAGCAGATTTCACCATTATTGGATGAAAGCACCGTAGAGCTTGTGACATGGGGATCAATATTCGTTGGTGGTGCCATCTTGATCTTTAGGGATCCCGCGAGATTGCCTCCAAGGAGGAAGAAATCAGATGTTTCAGCACCTTCTATTGAAACCGAATATTGGGACCAGCTTGAGAAGACAGATTCAGGGAAAGATCCTGATAGACCCGATAGGGAGTATACTCTGAAGGTCATATTAAATGAAGACAAACTCAATCTTCAAGTTAAGAAAGATGATGTGGATGCGTCAACTAAGATTCAGAAGATAGAATATGGAAAGAAAGTAGCTGTTGAGCCTAGTTGTGATATATGTGACTTTAAACCTGAAAAACAGGAAACGACACTATCCATGGACCGCCCTGAGGCAGAGTTGGTATTCCAAGTTAGCCCACAGAAACTTGGAGAAGAATCAATGAGTATCAGGGTTACTGCTACTGGAGAGGACAACATCACGAATGAAATAGGCATTGCGAGTTTTAATATCAAAGTCCAGCCACATAGACTTCAGCTAAAACTAGGAGGCAAGAAGTATGCATTCTCAAAGAAGACTTTGTGGTTAATGTATATTCCATCCCTGCTGTTTATGGGTTCAGGTCTACTTGCTGGTTCGACCACTGTGGGACCTGCCATAGAAATACTGAATTTCCTTAATGATACCGTATTTGGTTTCGTAGGTACTATCCTCACAATCGTATCAGTAATTACTTTCGTGGTAGCTAGCAAACCTTCCAAGATCCTTGAAGATATGCCATTGATTTCTGGATATATCAAAAGAAGGAAGGAACAAAGAGAATCAAAGGAAAGTACAGGAGGATGGTTCAGAAATCCTGACGGGACTTTGGTATATAGAGAAGAATCCGAGGAAGGCGATCGTTGAAGGAAGTGATATTGGAATCGCTTGTTTTCAGTGATTCTAAAAGTTACTGACCCTTAACTATCAGGATATGTATTCGTGCATATACTCACTATTAGAAAGCTTAAGTCAAACTGCAATAGTCATCCTTGAAGGTCTCAACAGAACGAATGGGATCAGTGATTTGGGAGAGTGGATGAATGCCAATAACTGAACCTAATGGATTGATGGATGCTATTCATAGGACTGTAAAAGACCTGTCTACTTCTCGGATCGATGAATTGTATGAGGACTTTTCTAAGACTAATATGAGTGACAAATTCCGATTTCTTAATGAATCACAGTCAAGAGAAGTTTTCAACTTAGCCGTTGAACAACTCAATTCGAGAACTTATGAAGGCCTGGATTTCGCGATGATCCTGTCGCTGATTCTGCACACTGCTGGTCATGATCCAAAAAAAACCTGGATTGATCGATTTTCCCCTATAGAAACAAAAGTGTGGGGCAACGAGATGGATATATTCACTCAAATCGTAGTCCATTCTGCATGCTGCAATAAGGGTGAGAACATCCTTTACTATGTAACAAATTCAACGATGCGAGTGTCAGCTTGCCAATTCTACCGTCGGGGCGTATTATGCTTAACGAATAAGCGATTGTTAATTATGAGCCCCCTATATCGTGAGGAAAATTATGTGACCTTTCGGCCACCTACTGAAAAAGAAAGAGGAATACTCATCGTCGGAGGGGGACCTAGCGAGATTGACTATGGCTCTGACCCTTGGGCGAAAATAATGGGCTATTTGAACTATGATCAGATCGAGTCAATTACAGCTGGTTCAAAAGAATCAGGTGACTTCAATATAGTATACTGCTCTGATTTTGTGGATCCCTTTTCGGGAAGGAAGCTTGAGGGAAACCATCGGATAGTACAGATCACTTGTGACCCTTACCTAGATAAATATCCCTTCATCGAAGAACGTTGGAATCACCTTTTAAAGAAACTTGAGGAACACTCAGGGATTGCAGTAACGAGAATCTCATTAGATGCACTAATTGAGGCATCAAAAGACTTGAGGATTCCTAGATCCCCAACAGATGGACTAAGTGATGCAGACATCAAATCGAAAGGAGTCAGGCTAGGAGGGGTATATCTGTCGAAGAGGATGTATCCTGAAGCAGAGGAGGTGTTTCGTAAGACTGTGAAACTCATGTCGCGCGATGCAGAGGCATGGAAAGGTCTTGGAATTTCGCTTTCTCATCAGAGCAAGTACGCTGAAGCAGAGGAAGCATTTCGCAAGGCTACGAAACTCAAACCTGATGATGTAGATGCATGGAAGTACTTTATCGTTGAACTTACGTTAAACAAGAAAAACGATGAAGCAGAGCAGGCCCTTCGCAAGGTTGTGAAGCTCCGTCCTAAAGATGGGAAAGAATGGAGTAATCTTGCATATGGTCTTGAACGACAAGGCAAGTATGCTGAGGCAGAGGAGGCACTTCGAAAGGCCGTGGAACTCAATCCTGATGATGCAATGTCATGGAGGGCACTTGGAGATGTTCTTCAGGCGCAAGGAAAAGCCGCTGAGGCAGAGAAGGCATATCGCAGGGCTGAGAAGAGGTGAATCTCAAGCCTGGTGATACAATCTCACTTCTTTTACTCTACCTTAGCTCTAGCTTGATTGGAATCTGCGATCATAATGGGATGTTGTCATGCCTCTTAGGACGTCTGCTTCGTCGCTTGCTCTCGAACATATCAAATTCCTCATAGATGAGGAGATGAGATTTTCCTATGTTCATTTGAATGAGGCACGATAGAGTCTTGATTTGACCAATGCAGCGAAAGACTATGGTAGATTCGCAGCTTGAAGAAAGCAAAAGCGAATTCCAGGTAGGTGTCAGGAAATCTGGAAATGTTTTATTTCATACAACGGAATTTTGCGGATTCTAGAATGAGGGATCTAAGCTCAATTTTCATCTGATTGGTATTCTGAACCAAGTCGAATCATCAGCATGAATTGCTCCTGAGGGACAATTAATAACACCATCACAGGATGATAGGTAATAACGGAGCTCCAAATCGTGGTCGCTTGCAATTTGATTGAAGTTTATTCTAGCATCAAACTCGCTTGAAGAAATTCCAGCTCCAGGAAAAGGGGGAAGAAAATCCATTGATTTTGATTCTAGTTCTCTAGACATTAAACCATTGGATACTTCGCCTGTCTTAATATGACAGGAAATCTGGATTCTTCCACGATCCTCTTGTTTCCATGAAGAATATCTGACACATCGTACGTGCAGAGAATACTCGTGTCCATTGAAACACGATGGAAGAGTTTCTTTAGGAGAAGGATGCTCAAGAGGTTTTTTTGTTGTGAAATCTATCCCTCCCAGCTTGAGAAGCTCTTTCTCAAACTCTTTCATAGTATTTGATGATGGAGAATAAAACGGACCATCTGAGAACGTGGTGTTATCTGCAAGTCGAACTTGGATGTATTCATTCATCCTTATCCTTAGATATCTTCCATCTCGGCGATCAAGCCATGCTCCTTCAAATCCTCCATCTACTTCAGCATAGGAGATCCAACGATTTGGATTTCCTAATTTTTCTAATCTTCGCCTTGTATAATCATGCCAAAAGCCAGATTTTCGCTTGTCACGCATCAGTGGCTTTTTGGACCCCACAGAAACCCATTTCTTCTTTTTAGCATCCCACCTAATCCAACTGCCTTTTCGACCTCTGCCCGTCGGCCGTTCTATGTCTGGTCCATTCTCAGCCCTTCTTTGGATTGCTCCACCCCCCGGATGTCTTATTTTAAAGCCTGACTTCGGTTTATCGAATTCTCGATTCACTTTGATAATCCTTCTTGGAGAGCTATCATAGCGCTTCCACCAGTTCCTGATGGGTACAACCTCTTTCAAGCCTGAATCAGGATCATGGATTATGATATGTGTCAGTTCTCCTGATTTATCCATCTGAAATCCTACAACCAGTATGTAATGCCCACCTGAGCCTTGCAAACCAGAGGGGTATTGGCCTTTTGGAATACCAGTAGCTGGATCAACACCACTTGCTCCATGAGGCACATCACACCAAATGCTCCTTATAGAAACAATTACAGGTATGCAATTTAGAATGCTTGCCTTAAGATAATCCAGTGAGCCTTTTGGACCAGTCTTTATGGGTGGGCGATATTCAGCAACAATACTTCTCTTGGATTCATCAGCATAATGCTTAGCAAGAAAATAACCTACTGTAGGACTGAATGAATCCAAGTCTCCTCCATATACGCCAATGCCTGGTTGAGGAAATGGATGATTAGCACGGGTTCCATCCATTTCGAGTGTATGCTTGTCATACCCAGTTGTTTGTAGTGCCTCATGATCATTAGAGAAGAAATGATAGTATCTAAGTAGCATTGCCAAGCTAGTGCTGCCGCAAATATCTTGGCCACTCATATTATCTAATCCTTCAAAATTAGTTAACGTACCACTTTCTAAGTCAATACCAAATATTAGCGGGTTCCGACGATTGAAGGGATTACCAAGCTCAATATCTGCTAAAAGTTGACTTCTATGAGTAGTTCTATAGTCATTCTGATTTAGGGTGGGAACAGTCCGACTTCCAATTTGTGGATTACCAATCAGAATCTGAGTACTTGTGCCCTGAGCATGCCGAATGAGTGAAGAGATATGAACCATCTTATCACCACACGTTCGTGGGTACAATTATGACCTCATTTGGAAATATCAGGGCAGGATTACCACTTTTTAGCCTCGCACTGTTAGGAGTGTCCGTATTGCCAGCGTAATCATATAGTTCGCTCCAAGTCATTCCAAATCGAGAAGCGATTTTGCTTAGAGTATCGCCTACTTGGATTTGATATTCGACACTCTGTTCCTCATTATCATGTTCTGTGTAGTAGAAGTCTTCTTCCCCAAATGAGAGTATTGGAAGACGTAGCTTAGGAATTGGAGGGATTATGTGAATATCAAGGCAAAGGGGGTGCAAGCTTTTCAAATCTAGCCAATAGTCACCTATTAGCAGCTTACTATGCGGACCAACGCCGCGTAGATCACCTGGTGGCTGAATACAGTTATCATAGAGCATCCTTAATCTGTTCAATCGTTCAGCGAGTTCAGCTCCATTGAGTGTAAGGTAGTAATTCCTATCATTCGGCTTATGTGGAACAGTGTTGAATTTCGCTTTTATCCCAACTCTTACATGTTCCAATTCATGATCTAGATTTCCTCTATCCTGAACTTTTGCAGATGAATCGAGTATCTCTACGACATATTTGGGATTCTTGCGCCTCTTGCCAGGATCCACATACTCCTCTGATACAAAATAGGTCTTTGATTCATCTGAATCAATTTGGTCGATTATATCTTCAAGCAGATAGGTTGCATAATCATAATCCGCTAGACCCTTGAAAGCAAGATTGATTTCCATTGCTTTACAAATTCGTCGCATCTCATGTATTATCATGCGAAGGTTTTTGCGATCATATTCGCGGTCATCGTGAAATAGGGCAACGAATCTTCCTGCCTCACTGAAAGATTTCTTCTTTGCTTTCCTAATATACTCTCTGAATTTCCCCCAAAACTCCGTCATATTCTTACTATTGACTTCTGGACCTGCCCAGCTATTGTATCCTTCAGTGCCATCACCTGTGATTCGTCTAAGGCCAAGTTCCTCGAAAAGCTTGTCCAATTCACCAAGATGCTTCTTTTCAGGGTCTCTGCCCTTATCCATCCATATCGTTGTACCTCCGCCAGGCGGGCGTATGAATCTTGGCGTTATTCCACAGATTGATTCCATTCTTTCTTTCATTTCGATTATTTGTTTCCTGAGATTTCCCAGAGAATTATACTTCTGATACTTCTTGTGGTTCTTGCGAGGGTCAACTCCATGAATACCAAGTTCATGGCTCTTTGAGATTTTTTTTAATAGATCCTTACCTTTCTCAGTTTCAATTTGAGTTCGTTCCACAAAGAAAGTTGCTTTGATATTGAACTCGCGAAGGATATCTAGAATAACCTCAGTGTTGTTTATCGTATCTCTCTCACGATCGGGGCCATCATCAAAAGTAAGGAATACCCATAGGGAGTGTTTTGTCTTCTTTCCCTTTGAAGGCATTAGACTATATCACTCCATTTTATTCTCAAATGTAAATCACTCCACACGTTTCCATCTGGCATCTTGAAGCGAATCCCGCCGTTTAGCCCATTCTTGTTCTTCACGTTGTCTTTCCATTGAGGTACGGATTGCATCTTCTTTTAGATCCAGTGAAAGTTGTTCATGCTTGTCCTCCCAAGAATCAGTACTCCTTGGACGGTCGAGATCAATTGAAAGTCGGTCACGTTTGTCTTCCCAAGAATCAGTACTCCTTGGACGGTCGAGATCTAATGAAAGTCGGTCACGCTTGTCCTCCCAAGAATCAGTACTCCTTGGACGGTCGAGATCAATTGAAAGTCGGTCACGTTTGTCTTCCCAAGAATCAGTACTCCTTGGACGGTCGAGATCAATTGAAAGTCGGTCACGTTTGTCTTCCCAAGAATCATTTCTCTTTGGATGGTCAGAGAGGCGTCTATTTTCCTCGATCTGCTTCATTTTCAGCTTATCAGTTTCTTCATCTCTGCCTGATAGCCAATCGTCTGTCGCTTCGGAATGGAATTCCTTTTTGATCCGCTTTTCTGACATTAGGACTTCTCTTTTTTTAGCTCTAGAATCTGACCAATCTGAATTCCTCGAAGCAATCTTTTCAGAGATGTGATTAGTAGATGCCAAGCACTCCTGCCGTTTATGTTCAATCAATTGTCGTTTGACTATCGCATTATATTCATCCCTCTTCGTACTCCAGTTGTGCTCCACTGAGTCCGAAGATTTCGTACCATCAGAATCTTGGCGATATCTGTCTTCCTTTGCTCTCTCTTGAATGCGTTGGTAACAGATCTCATCCCTAATCTCCTTTTTGCGGTCATCTCTTATCCGCCATAGATAATCATCTGGACCAGGGTTTGTTGGCGTGACACTAAGATGCTTATACTTGAGTGTGTCCCAGACCTTTGCCCGTTGGGTTTCAAGAGCCTTCGCTAGTTTCCTTTTGTTCCGTTGGTCTTCCCTTAGCTGTTGCTCCAAATGATACCAGATTCTGTATTCTTTTTCCACTTCGTCACGATTCAAGTGGTCCGGAAACAGGTATTCTCTCCCTTGCATTATACCACCCATTAGAATGCTATATCTCACATCCTTTGAGCTAGATACTGTTATGTCAGCTCAAATTGGTGATACTAAGGTCCAGGAGGAGCAGGGGCTGGTGCAGGATCGAGCTCAGCTTTCATCGCTGCTAACTCAGCTTCAACCACTGCATTTAATCTAGCTTCGAGCATTGCGGGAACTGGAACAGGCACAATCTTTGTACGGAGTAGACTTGAACCTTCAGCACTGTATGAGTATTTGCTGGAATATGAAGCGTTGACTGAAGCTGAGAAGGGACCCCATCCAAGCTTTGCTTTTGCGCCAACTTTCGTAGTCTTTGTCTTACTCATGGAAATAGCCATTTTTACTTCTATTATCGAGTCCACAAATTGGTAGAATGTCGGGGTAAAACCAGCTGCAATCATAGACAGCTTGAGTGTCCCACCACCAACTTTAGGTAGGTCTACCGTAACCTCGTCTTTGTTCCCCATTAGTTTGGCAATCTCAATACTTGTCTGATCAAGTTGAAATTGGCCTTCTGCAATTGCTGATGCTAGTTGAAGCACCATCTCTCCAAATGGAACATTCAATAGATCTTGTCCGATACTCATATTCTATTTCACCTAATTATTTCTTCGTTCTCCTAGGTTTCGGAATGGCTTTGATGGAGAATTGTACTGTGCTAAGATTTTCAGCAGAGATTTCTTCAGCTTTCGGAAGCCAAAATGAGATATTTTCCTTGGCATCCCTTCCAATGCCAGTTTTGAGGGTTACACCAATTGATCCCATTCTATAGTCAACAGGAGAATCGTCAGCGGTTTTAAACTCCTTTCTCATCGCTTCTATGGCACCTGCGAAAGAACCGGCGAGTTCAGTAGGTGTAGCAATTGGTCGCTTTATCTGAGCCTTGATGCTTTCGATTTTTTCTAGAGATATCGTATACTTCGAAGTGATATCAGCGAGAGATGTCTTGAGTGATGTGAGGTCCTTCTCCCTTTTCTGAAGCGTTTCATTCAAGGTAGTAATCTCTTTGGTGAAATTGTCCTTGTCTTTTTGGAGTTGAGAGATCTCTAGGTCTTTCTTCTTTATTTCTTGGTGAGATTTTGTTAGGTCTGCTGTTACTTTCGTTATCTTCTTTTGAAACGCAGCTAGTTCCTTCTCCTTGTCTGCAAGTTTCTTAGTCAAATCAGAGATTGTTGGAGGGGGTGTACGTCCAGACATCATTTCTACATCCTTTTTTTCTTTTAGCTACGCACTAAGCTTTCGCAATTGTGAGATCTACTGCACTTCCAATATCCGTTGTAACTCCAGGTGCTGGATTCTGTTCAATGACTGTTCCAACAGGTCCATCAGATACTTTTTCGGATACCATCCCTAGAATCAACTTTGAATCAGCTATCGTCTTCTTTGCTGTTTCAAGGTCCCTTCCCAATAAATCAGGAACGAGGGTGATAGAAGCAGCTACAGGTGGAGGGACAGGTACAATCTTGAAGGACATCTCACTTGCCCCATCATACTTGAAGTCGTAGGTATTCTGGTATGTTGCATTGTAAGGAGCTAAAATGAGCTGAAATGGAGTGAGTACAGGAGTTGGATTCCCTTCCTCCTTTGGCTCAGCAGTTACTGCGACTTTAATTTTTGCAGTGGTTTCGGGTAATTGGTACCAAGTTGCTCTGATGCCCAATTCCTTTAGTTCCTTATAATCCGGATTGGTGAGAATTTCATTCTGAATTTCAAGTGATTTTAGATCTAGTGCCCTTTGTGCCTCTGCGACACCTTCAGCTATACTAATCATCATCTCTTTGAATGAAACGAAGAATTCATCAGAGAATAATGATTCATCGAGTCCTGCCATAATCCTCCATCCACCGCACCTTTTTCTCAGAATGTGCAAGCTATTACCGCAACTCGAAACGAGTTCGTGGAACCAAACCCCGCATTATATTTAAATACTTGTTACATTTTTTAATTTATTAGACGAATTCATTAAAGGATTATAGCTTAGTTGCTTTTTAAAAAAAAGTCACATCTATCAAATTAGTAAGTTTTAGTACAATAATAAGAAGATTTTCTAAACAAATGGACAGATGTTTGGTTCGTCCGCATAATTCCACAATTCAAAGTATAATGAAGCTCATGAACGATTAATCACAAGAGTCGCTGCCCCCCTCTATGGAATACTTAGAAGAAGAGGTCCATCAATTAGAGGAATTTTCAACGCCCCAATCTCACAATACCATAATGCTAGGATTTTTTGGGGCTACTCTGTTGTTTGATTTCAAACATATCAAGACTCTCGTGGGGGAGTGGATGGGTTTCAGACGTTAAGCATCGATACAGGAATTGGATGTATAAGCTAGTTCCTTGCAGGATCATAATTCTGTCCACCTAGGAAAATCTCATGCCCACAGTTTCTGCACTTAAGCCAAATTGCTTGACTCGTTGGATCGTAAGAAATCAAGGCATGACATTCAGGGCAATCCATCCTGATATCCTGCGATGTGGGAGGAAGATATTGTGCATAGTTTAATTCATACAAAGCCCATAGGAGCGATATGAGAACTCCTTGAGTCCGTACCTGAATGGTATACTCGAAAGACTCACCATGATCATCTTGAGTAGAATTATAATTCAGTAAAACTGGTTGAATAATCTCGACCGCATTCTTGTGAGCCCTAAATGTCACAGAAACATAGGGACCACCGCGTCTATGATATTTGCATGTAAGAAACAGACCATTTGGAAATGCATACGACTGATATCTTGTAGTTGTTGAGAGTGAAGTTGTATAATCATAATACTCACTAGTGATGCAGTTCTCAATCTTCATCTTTCTCCAGAAATATCTGAGAGTATCTTCTTGCCAATCCTCCATTTTCACCACATGTTCTCAATGTAAATGACTCTTTGAAGGAATATAACCTTAATCTTCAGTAGTCGCCTTAGGTATGTGCGAAATAAAGGCCAATCTATAGAGGAATGTTGCCATGCTTCTTGGGCGGTCTGCTCTGCCGCTTGCTCTCTAACATGTCAAGACCCTTACAGATTAAAGACCGAGTTTCGTGAGGGAAGATGACCTTGTCAATGTAACCAAGCTCTGCGGCAATATACGGATTTGCGAACTTCTCCCGGTACTCTTTCACGAGTTGAGCTCTTCGTTTCTCCTTGTCTTTCGCTTCAGTGATCTCCTTGCGGAAGATGATGTTGATCGCACCATCAGGACCCATCACTGCAATCTCTGCAGAAGGCCAAGCATAGACGAGGTCAGCTCCAATGTGGCGGGATGCCATAACGTCATAGGCACCGCCGTAGCCTTTCCTTGTGATGATAGTGATGAGGGGTACTGTTGCCTCTGCGTATGCATAGAGTATCTTTGCTCCATGGCGGATGATGCCGCCCCACTCTTGATTCGTACCAGGGAGGTAGCCGGGAACGTCCATGAATGTGATGACTGGTATGTTGAATGCGTCACAGAATCTGACGAAGCGGGAGCATTTATCGGAAGCATTGATGTCAATTGTCCCAGCAAGGAACGCGGGATTCTGGCCAACGATACCAACAGAACGCCCGTCGAATCGTGCAAAGCCAGTGGTCATATTCTGTGCCCAGTGCTCGTGTACCTCAAAGTACTCACCATTATCCACTAGCTTGCGGACCACATCTCGCATGTCATATGGCTTGTTCGGGTCCTCAGGAATGATCTCATCAATAGACTCGTCAACATCATCAGGTGCATGGCCTGTATCGAATCGTGGAGGGTCCTCCATATTGTTACTCGGAATATAGCTTAGCAGTGTCTTGATCTGATCGAAACAATGGTCCTCGTCCTCACTAGCGAAGCTTGCGACTCCACTCACACTGTTATGGGTCATCGCACCACCGAGTTCCTCGAAGGTGACCTCCTCACCTGTGACTGTCTTGATAACGTCTGGACCAGTGATGAACATGTGTGAAGTGCCTTTTACCATGAGAGTGAAGTCTGTCACTGCAGGGCTGTAGACTGCTCCACCTGCACAGGGACCCATGATAGCTGAGATCTGTGGAACAACGCCACTAGCAAGCGTGTTGCGTCTGAAAATCCAACAATAGCTGGCGAGTGACTTGACCCCTTCTTGGATACGTGCTCCACCGCTATCATTCAATCCAATAACTGGTGCGCCAGTATCCATTGCCAAATCCATGACCTTGCAGATCTTCTCGCCGTATTTCTCTGCGAGCGCTCCTCCAAACACTGTGAAATCCTGACTAAAGATGTAGACCTTTCGTCCGTTGATAGTCCCAAAACCAGTAACGACACCATCACCAAGTATCTTCTTCTCGTCCATGCCAAAGTTATGCTCACGATGGACAACAAACTCATCAATCTCAACGAAGGAACCAGGATCGAGTAGCTTCTCGACACGCTCACGAGCTGTATATTTGCCTGCTTCATGTTGCTTCTTGATGCGGTCTTCGCCACCACCAATAGCAGCTTCCTCTCGTTTACGTTTCAGTTCCTCAAATTTCTCGTTAGTCATGGTTCGCACTTCCTGTGTGAAGGTCTATCAGCATCACTCGCTCGGTTTTTTGAATGTTCTGTTTATATTCAAATCGCTGTTCCTCATTGAGAGATGAATTGTGAGATATAGTACATTTGACATAAGGGTTGACTTGAACATATTCACTCCTGAAATCCGAGTATAATTCAGATCCTCTTCAGGTTTTGGGAGGAACTTATTTGAGATTGCACTCTTGAATTCATGTGGAGGCTCATTTTGCTACCTGCAATATCTGCAACCTGTGGTTCTACCTTTGCTAATTCCTCATTTGGTGGACCAAATAGGAATCCTTGTATCGATATTATTTTGGTAGACTTGTGTGTGTATGTGCACAAATAGGAATATTATGCCGATACTCTTCTGATGGACCGAGCCGCGATTATTGCGGACTTCTGGGATCTTCCCAGGTCGTGAGAGGAGGAATATGAAGAAGAAGACAGTAATGCTATTTACTATGATATGCATTCTTGCAGTGAATGCCTTGCCTGTTTATGCTCTACCAGGAACAGGAACTATCGTAGGAAAAGTCACTGACTCGAATTACAGTGGACCAGTAATCCAAGGAGCTACAGTTGAGCTTTGGATAGGCGGTTCGCTTAAGGATACCGATACAACTGATTCAAATGGCATGTATTTAGTTTCATGCTTTGTTGAATACAAAACCATTGCTTTTGTAAAGGTGTCTGCAGCAGGGTACCTACCAAAGACCTCTAGTTGTTATATCGAACCGAGAAAGACCACTACGAGGAACATTTACCTTTACCCTAATCCAGCCCCTCCAGCAAAAGTAACGGGTTTGGAAACATTTGTATCCAGTTTTAGTCCAACATCAAACTCTGTAGTGATGCTCTGGTGGGATGCAAATACTGAGCCTGATATCAAAGAATACTATGTCTATCAAATCAACTACAATAACCCTGACAGTTGGCAACGCTTTTCAACTAGTGAAACCTCATATATTGATAGACTTGTTTATACTAATACTCCAAGCGGAGCTATGTACTATTATGCAGTATCAGCTGTGAACATCTATGACCTAGAAGGTGAAAAATCCGACGAGGTGTTTACTTGGTGTAAGCCAAGCGTGGATTACCATCCTTCAGCAGTCACTGGACTTACTGCGGTACCTCTATCAACATCTGAAATCTTTTTGGATTGGGAAGACAATCTAGATATCGATTTCGATCATTATCATATCTATAGAGATGGGGAGTACATATCTGAATCCAGTATAAGCGAATTTAATGACGAAGGACTAGAGCCAAGTTCAACACACACCTACTCAATATCAGCTATGGATATCTCCTACTTGGAGAGCCCACTATCTGAAGAAGTATCTGCAACAACAGATTGTGAATTTAGTATCGGAACACTGACACTCAGGAATATCGCTAGCGATGACACTCTATACGGAACTGTAACAGTTATAGCTAGAGCTACTGGATCATTTGATAGAATCTATTGCCAAATTGGTGGTGGAACTGAATTTCCTATGCACCGAATTGGATCCACAAACCTCTTTCAAGGACAGATTGATTCTGCAGATTCGGGAAGCGGGTCTAAGGATCTTTCAATTACTGTTAGTACATATAGTGGAAGTCAGTCATATTCCATTTCAAGACCTGTTGTTGTCACACCATCTTATCTCTATGAGATTCGTGTGGAAATAGACTATATCTCTGGATACTATCCTAACCTGGATGCTCTTACTTATGTCAGGAGGTACTTCGCGGATTTCTCGATTAGAGTGACATTTTCAATCGGTGATGAGATTACAGATGAAGATAATGATGGTGATACTGGAGATAATGATGGTATCATTTCGCATGATGAATTCTGGATACTAGAAGAAGCATGGAATGATGACCCCGATAAATCGGCATGTCATGATTGGCTTGGATATCCAACATACGATAGTATCAGCACGGATTCATACTATCTGAAAGATAAATGGATGTTGTATGGTCCACAACATGAATGGGGTGCATATGGGATGACTCATGAAATATGTACTGCGGTAGGCTCTGATATCGATCTTGAAACCGGGAACTATCTGTTCATGGCTAAGGAGAAATTCCATACCTACGAAGAGAGCAATGATCTGCCTGAAGGATATTGTGAAACTCAAGTTCTACTTCATGAAATGGCACATTGCATTGGTGTAGCTAAGATGACCTTTTACAACGGCAAACCAATGGAGCTTTACGATACATATGATGTCTACAGCGTAATGTATTATGTGGATCTTACTAATATCAGGGATGTAGCTGGTTATTGGTATTGCAGTTGGGAATACTGGCAAACTCGTAATATGGAATATTATGTAATTTAGCACTATTCCAAAAGGACGATTGGAAGCTTCCCCGTGTTCTCTATTTTAATGGAGTACATGAAATCTGTTGGTTGCGACTAATCGTCCATATATTTCTTCGACCTTATGGTGTGCTTGACGAAAAGTGCTAGCAAAAGATAGACGGTCTAGAGAGGTTCAATAACTTGTGATTCATATCGCTTCTTTAGATTTCACATAAGTATCATTACGAAATCTATCAAATGTATAGCTACTACCCAAGCGGGTAAGATGTTTCGAAAAAATGAGGAATAGAATCCCAAATATAATGAAGTCAATGATTTGAGTATGCTACGAGGAAGATCGGATGAAATTCCTTAGGTGGGAAGATTGCAGCGAATAGGGCAGCATCACTTGCTTGGTTTTTTGAATCTTCTGTTTTCTATCAAATTATGAGTGATTCTGAATTAAAAAAAGGGCGAGTGATTGGAAGTCACCTCCATCTTCTCGCCATTTATCTACTTGAGATTAGGTGTGACTTGTGGAGATGAAATACGGTCCGATGGATTCCGTAACAATTGAGCCGGAACCAACTTGGTACCAATCAACATAGCCGTATATTCTGACCTCTGGTTCGTGATCCCATGTGAATGTACGGTCCCATCGAAACGAAACTCGATTCTGGAAAGACGCTGTTATTGGCATATTATGTTCTGGAAAAGTACCATATGCGAACTCCCACAGTGTCTTTGTGAAGTAATCACCCCATTCCCAGCCTTGTCCGAAGGTATCATCATTGAAGGAATTAAGGTAATAGCTCAGAAGTTCAGTGACGGCGGTACCTATGAGGACTCCACCAAGTGTAGATGTATACCCTGCGGCCTTCAAGGCTTTCGCTGTCAAATACTTCAATCCAATGGATATCGCTTTAATGTCAAGGTCGAATGGTACTGAATCTTGGGAAACCGTGCCCTGAGGAACAGGAGTGATTCCAGTTGAAGTCTGTCCAACAAATCCTTTTCTCGCAACCTGTAGCTCTGCATCACATTGAGCGGCATATATGATAGGTATGTACCATACAATTGCCAGTGGATGCAACTCCATAATTATTGATGCTCTAGCGATTTTCCAGTGGTCAGGGTCAAGACCTTGAACACTAAAGGCGATAGAGTACTGAAGTTCGTTCCAACCACTCTCAGCCCAATAATCCTTGCAGGTTTCATACATGAGATCAAGTCTTAGCTTACCTTTGTTTGCTGTCTTTGTTTTATAGTCATATATGGCTAACCTTGCATCATCTAGATAGACGGTAGTAGTTTGGAAATCGTCGGGGTCAATAGCTATGATTTTAACTTTCATAACTTGACAACCTGAAGGAACAGAAGCTTTTACCCAGACATGAGTCCATTTCAATGCCCCAGATCGATCAGATGCAGGAGTCCAATCACCAGCATATTCAACGCCATCAAACACTAAAATCGCACGCGCATTTTCGTTGTCAGAGTCAGTTGCAGCTCTAAACCAGAAACTAAAACAGACCGACCCACCAGCTAAATCCTTGATTTGCTGGAGATTGAATGTGTCAATTGTTTGAGTGATAACAACATCCTGCCCGTTAGTATTGGAAACCATGAGAGAGTATGTGTTATCGTGTTTGTAGGTGCTAGTTCTGCTGTATGATGAATATTTCTCTATCTTCCAGTCATTTATCGAATCCGGAGTTTTTTCAAAGCGACAATTGTCAATGGTGCCATCATCTGCACCTAGGAACCCTTCAAACTGTGAGTCCCAGATAGGTGCAATTGCTGCCACTTCCATTACCGGTATTATCCAAAGAGTCGCAATGAATGAAACTAAGATTATCTTCTTTATTCTATGTTTATTCGTTCCGATCCCACCAAAAAAAAATTGAATGCATAAATGCATCCGAAATATTGATGCTGACTAACGATATTACCATTGCGATAGTTCCGGGTCGATTTATATGCAAAATAGAATTTAACCAATTTTCACGAGTCACAGAATTAATCTAGGAACTTTGAAAATTGATTATCATGATTGATAGCTGAATGAAAAGAAGTCTCTAAAATACTCACACCAATAAGACAGGTCCCTAATACTCCACAAATTCCATGTGATGGTCTATCAACATCCTACACCCAGATGTGCGTGTCGTCCTTCGCATAGTTAAAGGAAAGATCAATGGCTCATGGTCAATCGGTTCTGAGTTGAAGGTATGACCAGAAACGTACCATAGCTAATTGTAGATAGTGGCTTATATGTTCGTGTTCAATCTAAAAGAATTCTAGGAATTCGGTTGTGGAATCCTCAGTTTTTAGTGATTTTAAAGCGATATTCTGAGGAGGAGAGACAGTGATCGGTACTAGTCGATTTTCGAAAAGACTTGGGCTCATAGGTCTTCTGTGCATGATAATGATATTTCCGACTCTCTCGGATATCGTATGTTTTGATGACGAATGCCCTTCAATAGATAATGAAATCCCTGCTGTCCCCAAAGAGTGGGCAGACGAGGATGTGAATATTCCGATAGGAAGAGCCAATCTCATGATGGCGTATGATATAGAATCAGACATCACCATCATTTATGGCGGCTGGAAAACTCCAGAGCCATATGAGTTAGGTGACACTTGGTCATATGACTTCAATAATGACACATACACAAACATGACCCCCTCAGTTTCACCTCCTTTTCTGGAAGTAGGTGGGATGGAATACGACTCACAGAGTGATAGAATGGTCATGTTTGGCGGGCTCACAGACTTTAACAACTATATTGTAGTCAATGAAACTTGGACATACGACTATAATACCAACACATGGGAGAACAAGACTTCAGGAGCGGCACCTTCCCCGCGAGCCTCGATTGGATTCGCATATGATTCGGAAAGCGATCGTATGATCTTGTTTGGTGGAGAGAATGGGACTACAAAATTCAACGATACATGGGCCTATGATCTTGAATCTAATACTTGGGAGAAGATGAATCCGGCCGTCGTCCCTGGTGCGCGCATGCTCTCAGCAATGGCATATGATGAAGAAAGCGATAGAGTGATTCTCTTCGGCGGAAGAGAAGATGGTCCGGATAAGATAGCGAATACTTGGGCTTACGACTATAATACTGATTCCTGGCAAGAGCTTTCGCCTTCTACACAGCCTCCTTGGTTACGGGCGCACGACATGACCTACGATAATGAGTCAGACACTATCGTTCTCTATGGAGGTTCAAATATCGACGACCTTGCCCAAGGTGATACCTGGCTCTTTGACTATAACACAGTCACTTGGACTAAGGCATCTCCCTACGAATCGCCTTCACCGAGACTCAGGGAGAATCTAGTTTACGATTACGAGTCAGACATTACAATTTCCTTTGGTGGAGCTGATGCGGGATTCTATATAGGTCAAATCATAACCACGGATCTAACTTGGGTCTATGATGTGAACGCAGATAATTGGACAAAGATGTCAGCACGCCCAGAAGAAATTAGCACGTTCTCAATATCACTCGTTTCTCATAGTCCACATGTACCATTGCCAGATGATTCTGTGCTAGTGCTGGCATATGCCGAAGGGGCTGTAAGTGCTAAAGTGCAGTATAGGATTGGGACTGCTGACTGGACAGATGTGACTATGACGGTATCTGATGCGATTTGGACCGGTCTAATCCCTGAACAACCTGAAGGCACGACTATCACATATCGTGTTGTAGCCATGGATGCAGAAAGCAATCAGGCGATGTCTTCACTGAGAAGCTACACAGTCCATGGAAAAGCACTTGTTCCTGCTTCCTTTCCGATCGAGCTGATCGCGTTTGGAGCTATTGCTAGTGTAATTGTTGTCTTGGTTGCTCTTATCTTGAAAGAGAGGAGATGATAGAATGAAGATAGGAAGAAAAATTCTGCTTTCAGCTCTAATAGTGTCATTCATTCTGATGCCCGCTCTGCATTATGCAAGGGCATCATCAGAGTATACAGGACCTCAAAGTATCATCTTGATGATTGGAGATGGCATGGGATATGAAGAAATCAAGCTCGCCAGGTGGATCGAAGTAGGAAAGGATGCCAACTTAACTATGGAAATACTTCCCTACCAATATTCAGTAGAAACTCACAGTGCTGATTCTGCCATAACAGACTCTTCCGCTGCCGCAACTGCCTATGCAACTGGCGAAAAGACGAACAACAATTGGGTTTCCATTGCCCCTAATGGAACTGTGTTGAAGTCAATTCTGGAGATTGCCAGAGACAGTGGGAAGACAACAGGTGTGGTAACGACGACCTCCGTCCAACATGGAACACCAGCTCCATTTCTGACACATACAGAAGACCGGACCAATTTTACCAGTATCACTCAGCAGATAGTTGAGGATTCTGGAGTCGATGTATTGATGGGTGGAGGGAGATCGTACTTTTCTGCCGAGCAGATAGATTTCATGGCCGCTAAAGGATACGCCTTCGCCGATGACAAAGCAACACTGGATGCTACTGATTCTGATATGTTACTGGGGCTGTTTGCCCAAGATCAAATGATCTTTGAGCAGCAACGTGATGTCAATGTTATTCCTTCTCTGGTTGAGATGACCAACAAAGCCTTGGACATTCTGTCGCTAGACCAAGATGGTTTCTTTTTGCTGATAGAAGGAGGCAGGATAGATCATGCAGGACATGATAATAACATGATAAACAATGCTCTCGAAACAATCGCTTTCGATAAAGCAGTTGGGGTCGCACTTGATTATGTGGAAACGCACAGCAACACGATTCTCATTGTAACTGCTGACCATGAAACCGGAGGATTGATGATCACTGGTGACTCGTTGAGTGGTGCATTGCCATCAGATGAAAACACAGAGCTGGAAAACAGGGCATTACGAATAGCTAGAGCGAATACGATCAATGTTACTTGGAGTACAGACTCGCACACTGCGAAGAATGTTGCGCTGTTTATCTATGGTACTGGATTCGAGCATTATGCATTAGACGACGTGATTGACAACACACAGGTCTTTGATATAATGGATGACTACTACTCTGGTAGAATCGAAAATCAAGTCACTCAATTACCGATTTCAGTTGAGTTGATGGGAATCATCGCAGGAACAGGAATAATCATTGTCTTGGCGGCGTATCTTATCAAGTTGAAAAAGTACACATGATCATAGAGGCCCCGGAGCGTGACAGAAAAGGAACCTTTGTCGCACCTCGTTTGTCCAAGTGAGAAGTCCACATGGCTGATTAGATGCATCACGGGACATCAAAGCAGCTGTGCTGAAAGCACATTATCGACTTGGTTGAAGCCGCGAATACGCAGGAGAGCAAGCGGCGGATGCACAAACTCTCAAAAAGGCGCTTGAGGCAGTGACTGCCGCCCCGTCCGCTCATATTGACCAACCAGCAATATTCTTTGAGACCCCCCAAGTTAGTATATGTAGTAATCTTGGATGTTGGATTCATGATGAAAACAAACAAGGAAATCGTTGAACGTTACATTGAGGAGGTCTGGAATGGGTGTAATCCATCTCTCGTCGATGAAATCATGGCTCCTGAACATGTATGTCATGGGTTGAGAACGGAAGTCTTCGTCACACGAGATATGGTCAAGCAAGCAGTCATGGACTATCGAGAGCCATTTGCAAATTTCCGAATTGAGATAAAAGATATACTAGCTGAGGGAGATAGGGTAGCAAGTTGGATTCGACTCTCCGGAACTAGGCGAGAAGATGGCAAATACTGCTATCTTGATGAGCTTATCATACATCGGATAGTAGATGGAAAAATCAATGGCTCATGGTCTATCGGTTCCGAGTGGAAAAAGTCCGAGTAAGTATCCACTAACGAATACACTCAAAGAAATAATTGATACTGAGCTCAGGTGACACATGCTTGAATAGACGAGTTCATCAGGTATGTAGATAATAGATGTGTGGCAATCAACAAAAGAACACCAATATTAAGGATTGTTCTATTCTGTGGGCAGGTGAAAGCTATTGAGGGGTAGAAGGATAAATATCGCACTCATCACATTCATCATTTTCCTAATATGCCCCCTGCTGCAGCAACTATCATTTGCACTGCTCAATGAAAGTATATACTCAGGTCCATATCTAGAGAGAATCACTGTTATAATAATACCAGATGATGACCAACAGATATCAGCATTGAAAGACGGGGAGATAGATCTAATCAGCAATATTTTGGATCCAACAGATTTGGAGTCACTACCCGATGAAATCAATGTGGCCAATGTACTTAGGAATGGGTATGGTGCTTTAATTTTCAACTGTGACAAGTATCCGTTCAATATCTCTGCCTTCAGGCGAGCAGCTGCTTTCGCAATAGACAAGAATGAGATTTGTGAGGATGTCTGGGATGGCTATGCAATCCCTCTTGATTCATTAGTTCCTGCATCAAATCCCCTTTCGATTGAAGGTCAAGCACCAGTATCATACCATGATGCTGATTTAGAAACAGCAGAGTCCTTACTGGATAATGTGGGATTTATCGATGTCAATGAAGATGGGTTTAGGGAATATCCTAATGGCTCTGAACTAGAGATACGAATCGATTTCGCGTCCTCATCATATATCGCGACAGAAATCTCTAGCCTTTTTGAGGAAACTTTTCATGGTATCGGAATCAATGCAACTGCATTTCCCTATGATTATTACGTCTACCCTCAGGATTACTCAACCTATTTTCGTAACTTCGACATAATCTTTAGTGGCAGGAGCTTCAAATCTTTCAGCCTAGATTGGATGGTTGATCCCAATCCTCAACCAGGTCCTATGTTCAACTTTAGTGCAAATTGGTCAAATTCCACATACGATGCATGGGCGAATCAACTGATGAAATCAACATCGTATGATGATGTAGCAGAAGCAGCTGAGAACATGCAGAAGATATGGTTAGAAGAATGCCCTCAGATTATATGCTACGAGAATATTCTACTTGATGCTTACCGGACAGATACATTCACGGAATTTGTCAATGATGCCCTTAAAGGAGTTAAGGGTTTTTGGACCAACTTCAAGGTCCGGCTGGAAAACAATGCAGATGGACAATTCGGAGGTAATCTGAAATGGGCGATATCAGTCACTCCAGATACATTCAACGTGATGACATCGACATCAGAATATACTGAAAGGATATTCGAATTGCTATATGATACTCTCCTAAAGGATGACCCAGAAGGAATTCCAATCCCTTGGCTAGCGCCAGATTATACGATACAGACATCTGAAGATGACAACGCAATACCAGAAGGTCACTCTCGATTGACATTCTCTATCCTTTCCAACGCAACATGGTCAGATGGCGAACCTATGACAGCAGAGGACATCAGATATTGCCTCACATACTACAGAGACACTCCTGGCAATCCATTAGGTACCGATCTTCAGGGATTGACCGTTGCGTATACACCTACAGACTATCAGATTGTCCTAGAGTTCAATACAACGTCCTATTGGCACCTGTATAGTGTTGGTTACAAGCCAATCCTGCCTAAACATGTCCTGGAAACGATTGGGCTTGAAGGATGGAGCGAATGGGATCCTGACCCACTAGCTGCAAGTTTCGTGACATCAGGACCTTTCCAAATTACAGACTTTATTTATGATGAGTATATAGAATTGACATTCAATCCAACTTACTTCTACAAAATCTCATCAACCCAAACGAACGATCCTGGAACAGGGGTTCTACCTGATGCATTGAGCCCATTTCAAATCCCCATATTGTTAGTTATTGGTTTTGCAACTGTAGTCATTGTATTAGTCGTTTGTGGGAGGAATCGTATGAAAACATCGTAAATCTTGCAAGGAGAATTCAGAAAGTGAAAACGCAAAAGTTTGCTACTAAAAAATGGCTTACTGTGTTGATTCTATTTGTACTTGCAATTACGACACTTATTCCTACATATTCCTCGGCTCAAACGGATAGCTTGAAGGAGGGGCCATATCTTAATCGAATTTTGTATAATGTCATTCAAGATAATGACGAAATGGTAATCGGCCTTCAAGATGGCACAATCGACGTAATAGGGAAGCCGATTCTCCCCACAGTCTATGATACATTAATGGAGTCTGAAGAGATAGAAGTCGTTTCAACCCCTAGAAATGGATTTTCAATTTTTTTCTTCAACTGTGCCAAATATCCTTTCAATATCACTAACTTCAGAAGAGCTGCCGCATTCGCATTCGACAAAGAACGGGTCATTAGTGAAGTGTGGCATGGCTATGCATATCTTCAAGACTGCCCAA
>JAEORN010000198.1 GCA_016840825.1 Candidatus Thorarchaeota archaeon
AGAGTATGAAAAGTGCTTTCATTGAACACCTAATACTAGGCTCTCAACACTCACTATGACACTAGGCGTTTTGCAGACTTGAAGCGCGATTAAAACAAGGTATCTATGTTAATAATCTAATCGAGAGGGCAGAATCTATCTAGCTAAATAACTTTCAGCATCTTTCAACGTTGATGCATTTAACTTCGCTTTAGAACGTGATGCGCTTAATATGGTAGAGAGTATAGATCGTTCCTTGATCAACTCTTCTGTTAAATAAGCTCGTCCGCCGCTTGTTTTTGCAATCAGAAGTGCTCCAAAATTCAGCCTGAATTCATTCACATACATAATTGTTTCGATGATATCAGAATGACCTTCTTTTCTCATTCTCAACATAGCGGCCAATTCAAGAGCGTCGTGGAATGGACGCTTTAAAGCTCGTGCCCATTTTCTGTGTTCTTTGTCAACATCGATAGCTGCCAAACGTACATTTTGCTTTCTCAATAGACGAGACGCCTTTACTAAATCTTTGATAGGAGTATATTGTGCATGTCCTGGACCTACTGACTGCGCCAGAGGAATATTAGGAGCAAAGTCGGATATCACTATTATTAGCGGCTCTATGTCAGGATTCCTCATTCTTTCTCGCTTTATAGATTCTAGGGATTTCATTAATCCTTCAGCCAGTGGGGTTAATCCGGATATCTTCAGTCTAGCTAGGGCACGATATATCTTATTCCAATTCGTTGTAGGGGCCTGAACTTCAATAGCGCCACTATCTTTGAATGCAACAATCCCAACTCTGTCCTTCGATCCCCGTGTTTCTCTCTCAATCTGCTCAATCAATCTTCGGACTTCGGATAGACTACTCTTCATGGAGAGACTGACATCAACAACTAAAATGACAGTCATTGGAGTTCTTCCCGAGTATACACTCTCTCGAATATCCTCAGATTCGATCTTTATTCGTTCACCTTTTGTGATTTTTCCAATTCTGGAAATAGCAGCTAATAGGGTAGAGGGAAGGTGGATAGACCCGATCTCACCTACTGGATGTTGCCATCTAGTTGGTCGACCTGTTTTGTTTGACTCCATTGCTTTTAAGGATCCTACAGCTCGTGAGCTGACACGTTTCTCAGACCAACTTCCAGATGAAACTCTAGAACGAATCATTGCTTTCTTATGAAGCTCTTCAGATTCAAAGAGAGTTTCTCCTGTATCAAGGTCAGGAAGTTTGACGAAGAAAGCAGCGTCTATGGCAAGGGCAGCATCTCGTAAATCAGATTTTGAGCCAGTGATTTTTGATTCTATATCGCTCTTGTATGGTCGTGTTGCACGGCCCCATTCGTCACCAGGTTCAGGTACAGCAGGTCCAGATTCGACAGTATCTATTCCTGAGGCTGGCCCTGACTGTCGCTTCAGCATAGTCTTGAGCCAGCGCTTTACCAAAGTGTAAATGAAAGGTATGTAGAGAACTGAATCGACTATCAGAAGTGGAATATTATCAATTGGCATCAAACCAGGAGGGTATCCAAATAAGAGATTTAGAGGCGAAAATGCAATCCAAGCGAAATATCCGAAGGCAACCACCATCATGACAGCTATAATTGTCCCTTTAATCGGATTTCCGTGAGGATTTCTTATTTTCTTCGGAGTTTTTTTTTGCCTTCCTCACCCATACCCATATCCGCAAACTGATCTTGTCGACCGAATTTGCCCCCACTCATTTTAGGTCCTGAGTCTCCACCTTCATCATTGTCTTCAGGTGGAACCTCTGTGGGAGATTTTCGTCGATCTTGTTTTTGAGCGACTTCATTTGCTCGAGTTATCGCCTCATCGATTTCTGAGGAAGTAGGAGGTTCCAAGAGTCCGCCCCGACGCGTTCGATGACTTAAAGTCAATTGAGCAGCAAGCTGCATATCTTTCAATTCGACTTCAGTTCTACCAAAGAAGGCTGCGATTGTGATAGCAGTTTTACTGATGATTATATCTGGTCGCACACCATCTACTTCAAGTGCATCTGTTGCCATAGCTATAGCTCGAAGTTGAGCATCACTGAGAACAACATCAGGAAGAAGCCCTCTTCCATTGACAATTTGCTCTCTAAGTTCCCTTTGTTCAGATTCCCATGTCTTGTAGAACCTGTCAGGATCATTTTCAAAGTCTAGGTTTCTTCTAACCAATTCCATTCTATCTTCTATTGAATGCTCCGCACCTACTGAAACATGAAGAGGAAATCGATCGAGAAGCTGAGGTCTAAGCTCTCCCTCTTCTGGATTCATAGAACCCATGAGGACGAAATCTGAAGGATGCGATATTGAGATTCCTTCTCTCTCAATCACGTTAACCTTCGTAGCAGCTGCATCAAGTAAATCATCTACTAGATGATCTGGAAGTAGATTTACTTCATCAACATAGAGGACATTTTGATTAGCCTCTGCAAGGATACCAGGTTTGAGAGCTTGAATCCCTTCAGAAAGAACTCTTTCAATATCAAGTGCGCCTATTAGCCGATCCTCAGTCGTGGAAAGAGGGAGATTGATTACACGCATATTCCTTTTCTTCGATGTAAGCTTCTCGCCATTTTCAAGTCTAGTTTGGCATTCAGGACATAGAACCTCTTCTCGTGAAGGATTACACCCAAAGCGGCATCCTTCAACAACCTCTACTTCTGGCAACAATTCAGCAAACGCACGAACTAATGTTGTCTTACCAGTACCCTTGGGGCCTGAAACAAGTAGGCCACCTATGCGAGGATTCACTCCATTCAAGATGAGTGCCAGCTTGAGACGACTCATCCCTACTAGTGCAGTAAATGGAAGTACCATCCTCTTTAGATGACCCATTATCAGTGCTCCTCTATATTTCATCTGCACTGTATATGTACATATAACAGTAAGTGTTCAAGTAACAAATGTGGTAAAAGGTGATCTCCTACATATCTCATCTTGAATGTCCTGAGTGTCTTAAGAAGTACTCCTCAGATAATCCTGCTACATATTGCATCTGTGGATCACCACTCTTTGCTAGATATGATCTGAATTATGCTGCAGAGGCAGTAGATTGTGGTGAGTTTCCCTCTGACGATAATTCGATGTGGAGATATTCGATGCTTCTTCCAGTAAAATCCCCTTCATTCATAGTAAGCCTTGGTGAGGG
>JAEORN010000199.1 GCA_016840825.1 Candidatus Thorarchaeota archaeon
AGTAATTTTCCTAGCAGGGAGTTTAATCATCACGATTCATCTTTCGACGTTTGTGGGCCCAATCGACATTCCATTCGGTATATTCGATTTCATCGGAGATATCATCGAGGATTCTACTGAGATAGGAAGACTAGGTATTGTCCTTGTCTTCGTTGGGCTAATTGCAGCACCACTTATGATAGGATTTGGAGCTTTGTTTGGCATGGGACAGGAAATACTTGAGAGTGGAGGGACTGAAGCGGAAGGTGTTCTTATCTGGTTCAAAAGGAAATTCCTCTCCCTCGCAGGCGCAGGCGTACTTCAGTTCGTGATTCTTTTCATGCCTATAGGAATAGAGTATATTTTTGGCGTATGGTATTTCCAATCAGATCCTGTGGGAGAACCCGTCTTCAATATTCTAATCTTTCTAGCATTCACATGGTTCATTGTAGGAACCGGATTATTATCCATGACCTTCCCTAGTATCATTGATGGAATGTCAATTCTTCCAGCTATAAGGAATTCTGTGACACTAGCGGTAAAACGGTTTGATGCAGTGTTCTCGATATGGCTTAGCTTCATCCTAATCGAGATGCTGCTGATTGTCCCTCCCTTCATTGACCTTGTCTTGGGGTCGATATTTCTGGATACTTTACTAGGCTCGATATACGCAATTCTCGTGTTAGCAATCACTGTTCTGGTCATCCTACCTGTTCATATTTTGGCAACCTCTCGAACCTACCTACTCATTTCTGATCCGAATACATCAGAAGAACATGTTACAGCTCAGAAGGAGGAACCTTGAAGATGTCACCTAAAGATAGATCACATCAGATGAAGGACCTCGAGATAATCACTGATCCTAATACCATCAAGGTTCTATTTGATAAGACTAGGGCAGTGCTGGTCTTCAAATATCTCGTAAATGAAGCGATGACGGTCAAACAGCTTGCTGATGCAATAGGCAAGAATCCGGGTAATGTACTTCGGCATATTGATAGATTGAAGAATGCTGGACTTGTACGACAAGTTAGGACAGAGAAGACAAATACTGGCATTGTACAACGCTATTACAGGGCTACTGCGAGAGAATATCGACTAGGAATCGCAGATATGATGAAGAGCGGAGATGGTGTTAGAGAATATGCTGAGGACCGGCTCTCAGGTATAATCTCTTCACTTGGAGTCTATGGCGTTCATATTCCTGAGGGAAGAACCGCATATGCTATTGATATTCTAAAGAAGATGATAGAACGAGAGAATACCATCAGCTCAAAGATTACCATCGAGGACGCAGAGGCATGGAACACATTGCCAAAGCAGCAGCAAGAAGATGCTTCGAGATTGATGAGAGAAGCAGCTCTCACAAGAGATGAACAATATCAGAAGCTTAGGCAATCATGGAGTGGACTAATAGAAGAATTTTCAAAGTAATCAGATTCAGTCGGCTCGGATTTCTATGTTGATTTTAGAATCTCAGCAGCGGGGTGCACACTCTAGGAGTCTGTATTATAAGATGATTTAATAATGCGTAAATCTTAGCATCGTAGGTATGAGGCGGGATTTATGAAGAAGTATGTGTTGATTCCGATTGTTATAATAATACTACTATTTGGGGCACTTGCATTTGTCCAGGCATCGGATTTTGGAAAATCACCATTGAAAGGTCATTTTGAGGAAATTGAAAGAGGAGAACCTTATAGTTGGACAATAACATCAAGAGGGGAAATAAGGAGAGAACCGCTACTTTGCGATTTGGAGGATGATGGACATCCAGAGCTAATAATCATTGACAGTTCAGATGGTCTTATCGTTGTGAGCGCAGAAACTGGAAGTGAAAAGTGGTCTTACTTTCCAGAAGAGGGGAGTTATTCTGATACAACTCCGATGCTTGCAGATTTCAATTCTGATTCAATTCTAGATATCGCCATAACGACAGAAGCAGGAGTAACAGCGATTAATGGAAATAATGGAATCATATTATGGAGAACAGGAAATATAAATCAGAATCAATGGGGTCGCCTTTTAGCCATTGATGATTTTACCACTCGCGACGGAAATGACGTTCTATTTCAATTTGATAACAATTCACTTGCGCTATATGAAGGTGATACAGGCGACTTAATATGGAAAACCGCAAACCGGAGTCTACAAACTGCAGCGATAGACACAAACCACTCTTCTACAAAGAATATAGTAATAATTCAAGATACTGATAGCTATGATCAACTAGGCTTATTGGATGGATCGACAGGTGAAACAATTTGGAGGGCAAATGGAAATGTGGTGTCGGAAAGCCCGCTTACTATTGCAGATCTGGATACGGATGGAATTTACGAGATTATTTGCGGTATAATGACTGTTTCAGGTGAAGAGATAGTAGCAATCAATTCATTTGATGGTTCTGTGAAATGGAGATCAGACCCTCATCAAGCAATTGGAAACCCGCAAACACTAACAATGGACATGAATCAGGATGGAATCCTAGAAGTGATTTCAGTTCGAGGTGTCTTGCGTGTCTATAATGGCAGTGATGGCAGTACAATCTGGACTAAATCAACCAGCTCCGATTTTCTCTTCGCTGACTTGGCTAATTTAAGTGGCGATGAGGAGATGGAACTCATTTTGGTGGATCATAATAATATCTATCAAGTCGAAAAAGAAACCGGAGTTACAAATTGGGAAAGAGAGATTAGTTCGATAACTGATATAGCTATTGCAGATTTTGATGGGGACGAACTTGAGGAAATCATGTGTTGCTCGATTTATGGAGAAGCGTTTTGTGTAGATGGTAACAATGGCGAGGTAATTTGGTACCATCATTTAGGAGGACGGATAATTTACATTCAGTCAGTAGAATCAAATGGAGCATCACCATCAATTATCTGTACATCAACATATTTCGTATCGATGATTGACATCACAGGAATTGGTCCAAATGCACTACTGTTAGTGACCGTATTCCAATATATGCCACTCATAATTGCACTTATTCTATGTCTTGTATTCATAATCGTTTGGAAAAAAGGTAAGCTGAAACTATCAGCCCTTCCTGAAGCAAACCGAATCCGAAAACTATGGAATAGGATTTTAGAAATAGATTCGTCATCGAGAAGATTCAAAATCATCCTATGGATAATCATCTTATCAGCTCCTTGGGTAGTAATGCTTCAGATATATGATCTGACATTCTATTACTTGTTCGCACCGACATGGTATTTCTTCTCAATGGGAATTTCTTATGGAAGCAGAATCTATGTATCGGTACTAGGATTTGGAACCTATGGTATCCAACTATCCGAAATAATACTTCTTCCGGCATTAGCTTTGCCACTAATCCTATGTGCAATTATATTGGAACTTAGTGCTCGAAGGCAAGTTGTCTTTCGGATGCCAAGGAAGTTTGTCATCGCACATATGATAATCATACAAGCAGTGGGAATATTGATGTGGACTTCTCGAACTTGGCTTGTCATATTTCCTATCCCAATCGCATCAATCGCACTCCTAATTGCGGATAGTATAGTTCGTCAATCGCTACCTGAGATTCAGAAATTAACTGGAGTCGAAAGAGCTATTCCTGAAGCAGCTAAGTACTTGGAAGTGTTGCGAGGAGGAGAATTCGTTGGTAATCGGATGCGATTCAAAGTAAAGATTGCGAATGAATCAGATGAAGTCATAACAGATGTGAAGGTGGCGATATTATCATATCCTGAAGAATCACTGAAACTTGAATCGGAGCCTATGAGGACGGTTGCTAAACTTGAACCAAAGGGTTTCAGGAGTCCTACTTTTGAGTTCCTCCCCACCTCTGATTGTGTTAAAGGTTCAATCATTGCAACAGTATCATTTGTTGATTACTCAGGGAAAGCACATTCAAAGACAACTGAGCCATTTGTCATTAGAGCTGTGTGCGATTTACTAAGAGCACAGAAGGTGACACCCGATGAGTTTGTTGCGAAGTTATCTCAACTAGAACATAATGATATGGTATTCAAGGTCGAAGACTGGACTCCTGAGGAGATGCATTCGAAAGCGATACAATCACTTGAAGCATCCAACTTCTATGAGGTGCAAAGTAAATTTGACGAGGTAGGAGATCATATCCAAAGCAAGATCTCCGGTTATGCAAAAGGAGTCTACACAGGAAAAGACCTCGGGATTGAGATTACAATAAGCGGAAAACCAACACAGAAGGGAGCTACATGCACGATCCGAGTTTCAGGTGAAGATGTAGCAATGATCCTGCCCGCTATCGATGAGATAGCTCAGAAGATACAAGCGTGGTTGTGCCCAGTTTGCGCTGCAAAATTACCTGAGAATATTGTTTCACTTCTGAAGGAGGGTAAGACTGCAAATTGTCCATTCTGTGGAGTTTCGATGAACAGATGAAAGAGTCTTAGATTGTAGCAGAGATGCGGGAAAATCGAATAAGAAACCATTGAAGATTTGTGTAAGACTGGAAATACTATATCTCAGAATCATACATAACATTGGGTCCGTATAGTGCCGCTCGCAAATGGTTACCAGTGTAGGAACTCGACATATCTGCTACTTGTTCAGGAGTTCCAGTAGCGATCAGTTTACCGCCTTTATCCCCACCTTCAGGACCAAGGTCGACGATATGATCACATGTCTTTATGACCTCGAGATTGTGCTCGATCATTATGACAGTGTTGCCTGACTCCAGAAGACGGTTAATGACCTTAAGGAGCGTATCAACATCTGAAGCTGAGAGACCTGTCGTAGGTTCATCGAGAATGTACAGTGTGTTGCCTGTGCTCTTGCGTGATAGTTCAGCAGCAAGTTTCATTCTTTGAGCCTCTCCACCACTCAATTGAGTCGCTGGTTGTCCAAGCTGCAGATATCCAAGTCCCACGTCGACAAGGGTCTTTAGCTTGTCAGCGATCTTCGGTATCTCGCCAAAGAAATACAATGCTTCTTCGATGGTCATCGAAAGGATCTGAGTGATATTTCTCCCCTTGTAGGCTATCTCAAGGGTCTCTCGATCGAATCGATTCCCCTTGCAGACATCACATTGGATGAATACATCTGACATAAAGTGCATCTCAACCTGAATAACACCGCTTCCGCGACACTTCTCACATCGACCTTCTCTGGTATTGAAGCTGAAGCGTCCAGGACCATAACCTCTTGCTTTCGCCTCTGGCATCAGTGCGAAGAGGTTGCGGATCTCTCCGAATACC
>JAEORN010000200.1 GCA_016840825.1 Candidatus Thorarchaeota archaeon
ATAGATGGGCTGATTGAATCATTCTCTCTGGGATTTGTTCGTGAAGACCCAACGGGACCACAATGGAGTTTCACCATTTATGCAAAAGATGAGTCAACATTTCTCGACCAACTTGCACATCATACGAAGATGGCTTCTGATACCGGGTGCAAGACTATCTTCATGACATATCAAATGGGTTTTGTTGAAATATTGAATTCACTTGATTGGTTCCGTCCATATGAGGGTGAAGAAATGGCATTGACACTTCTAGAGAGAGTTCTATAGAAACTAAAATGAGGAGAAGCTGGCTGCGCTGGCAATTGCACATTTTATATTGATGCCTGATACTTTTTACACAATCTTCTTTTTGCATCAAAGTGGTGATTCTGAAAAAGTATTAGTTACTCTAATGTGACTAGATAGTAACAAGAATCTTGGTCGGTATTGAATCATGATGAAGGGAACTAAACCCGATCCTTTTGATGAGATTGCAGCTATGCATGAGAGAGCTCAAAGAATGGCACGAGAATACGAGGCCGCGGTGAAAGGTAGAAATTTCGGTATACCATGTCCCTATCCTGAAATTATAGAGATATATGATAGAATTATGAAAATGATTGTTGATTGGGATGGGTGGGGTTTCGATTCGGACAACAACTATCAGGTCTATGAGGCGAGCTACTTCAACATCCAGCAGAAATTCATCGAGAAGTATGAAAAAGACAAGAAATTACGCTCAGAGGAGAGGATTGAGTCATAGCACTTGCTACAAGATGAATGTGATGAAGAAAAGAAGTGGCGCCGCCTGTATTATGAACTACTCTTCCCAAGTGCATCTTCAAGGATTTGTAATCTCTTCAGATATTTCTCATACTTCCATTCATCTTTGTATGTTGTTGATGCAAGTTTATGTAAGGCTGTAAGAAATGTTGAACCCTCTTGAGTAGCTACTAAATCAATTCGACGCTTTTCAGATATTATCCTGTTTCGTCTTCTGAAATATAACACTCCATATAGAAATAGGACCAAAAAAGATACAATTCCTATTATGATAGTTGTGGGATTATTCGGATTTGAAGGGTTGATTAATGTCATAATAGGGAATATCGTTGCAAATGGTACCAGGAAAATCATCAGTATGAAGAAGAGGATGGTGCTCCCCGAGTATTCCAGATGGTTTCTCTGGATATTTGCATTGATTATAGATAGAAGTTCATATTCATTCAGAGCATCGACTTCCCAAATATCAAGTGAAAGCAATTCTTTTCCATCATCATCCAGAACTACAAATGTATCGAATTCTCCATCTCCTCCCCAGTGTTGTCGCTTTACTCTACATTCTGTAAATCTTGAACTTTCTTTCAGCACTTTTTCAAGTTCTTCACTTCTTTCATCAATGTAGTAATCCAACTCATTTAGATCCGAGAAATCAACCTCAACTCTCACACTCTTTGCCTCCTAATCCTCAATGTTTTTTGAAACCTGAAATTAGATGAATCTTTTCAAAATGGGTAGAAGAGAAGAAATGACGCCGCCGGAAGTCATGCTTGCAATCAACTGTGCAAAATACAATATTTTTCACAATCAGCTTATGACTCTCTTCCTCGAATATATACAACCACGACGATTGTTGTAACCGTAATCACAACAACTGCACCAATAACTATTGCAATGAAGAAGTCCCCGGCTATCTGAATATCTCTGGTCGACAGATAATGAATGTCCTGTCCCGTCAGTTCAACTAGAATATAGTCGTCATAGAGCAATCTTACCTCATCAGGTTCTCCCGTCACTTCTAGAGTCAGGGTAGTGGTGCCATTTATCCACATGACTTCACCACTCAGAATCTCATCCGCAGAGTCAAGGATCCTGATAGGCACCTGTTGCGAATAGGAATATGGATTATAGGCCTCATTCTCATCCTCAATGGTCACATTCAGTGTACCCTCCTCTCTGTCATAGACCACACTGGTGAATGAATAGTCGGGTAAGCGGGGATTGTCAAACCATGGTAGAAAGAACCAATCCAAAGACCCCCCATAAACCGTTTCCAGAGCATCCTGCAGATCCGCTATTGTACCAACTCCGAAGTAATTCTGTTTACAGAAGAGACCTAAGCCTTCGATAAACTTCTCATGACCTATCTCGATACGCAGCTTTTCAAGTATGAGCGGCGTTTTTACATAGCCAATGTATGATTCCAACTCAGGCATATCATAGTTTGATTGGTTTATTGCTGTGTCTATCCCATTCTCTACATAGAATGTCCTAACCGAGTCCAAATATCGGTCGTATTGGAAGTATTCCCAGTCTAGATGAGAAACCTCCCCAAAGTAGCTATGAGACCAACAGGTCATTCCCTCGTCAAGAAAACCCCAGTCAATACTGTCAACTCCCACAAGCTGCGACCACCATTGATGAGCCACCTCGTGAACCACTACTAACTCAAGATAATTGGGAGGTCGCTCCCCTACTCTGACGAGCTGAAGTATGACATTTGTTATATACACCTGACAGGGATACTCCATACCGCCGTAGAATGCGAACTGCTCCACAATGTTGAACGTTGAATAGGGATAGATGCCATAGGTTGTGTTGAAGAGCAACAGGGATTCACTAGCCCAGTCCAAGACATCGTCTTCCCACTCTGCCTGAGAATCTGGGATGTAAAAGCTTGAAACATTGACAGACCCTATCATCATAGACTCCATGACATAGTATCTAGAGGCAGAGAATGTGACCTCGCGCACCGGCAAACCGGGACTGAAATGATACGTGGTGTTACCTCCATCGACATAGCTTTCAACTAATTGACCTGTTGCTGCGACCACCATGTCACTAGGAACCTCAACCATGAAATCATAGAATGCCATATCAAGGTAGAAAGGATCCCCGAAGTTGACATACCTGTCAATGTTCCAGCCATCATACTCGTCATATACACACGGCATGGGATAGCAACTGGCAAATGTGAATATCCTCGATTGGTTGACATCACTCCCCTGAGAGTTAGATCTATCTAGTCCATCAGGCAGGGTAGTTTCGAATGAGATCTGAAACGATGTATTGCTGCCTGGTTCCACAGAAGCTGGAAGATTGACCCATAATATCTCGCCCTCCAACACGATATCGTAAGACAAAGGAACCGCAGGAGTATCTATTGTGGTCACGTTGAAAATCTCAATGGCTCCTTGTCTACTAACATAATCCATACCAGAAGGATAGAGGTGGAATGGAATACTTGAGAAGGCAATTGGTTCGTCATTGTGATACTCAATTGATAGGTTTCCAGCGACTGTTGACAGAGTATCATCCAGTGTGACAGTCAAATTGACATGCGAGAAACCGGTCCCTGTGAAATTTCCCTCGGAGAATCGGTCGTAGTCATCAAGATCACCTTGACTCAGTGACACCTGAATTTCTGTTTCCAATCCTTCCTGAAGATCTGGAAGTGTCGAATCTAGAAGCATTATGGAGAAACCAGTGGACATTATCATAAGAGCTATTGTGAGAACAAGAAATCTCTTCAAAATACATCAACCTCCTGTCACCATATCCTGAACATTCAGCTCAAAATACATTAAGCCTACCGTCTCGCGCAATCAAGAAGCTGTGGAAGAAGAAATGGCGCCGCCGGCAGTTCATCTTAGAGAGAGTTTATCCGATTTCATAGATAATCTATGCTTAGATGGGTGAGTTTTGTTGTCAAACAGAATAGTGTGTCCAGATTGTGGAAATAGGATGCAGAGAGGATACCTTCTCAGCATGAGCGGCATCTATTGGAACACACAAGTGACTCGGGGGGTCACAATCTGGAAGTGTCGAGGAGAGAGTCTGAACAAGACCTCTGACTTTAGCCATTGGAGAAGTTACGATTGTGCGAAACTAGCAGCTTATAGATGCAAACAATGCAAACTAATTCGCTACGATTAATAGAATAATAAGAAGTGGCGCCGCCGCTCAATAATTATGGGTCATGCGACAATCACATCAGGGAATTTTGAGATGATCATGTCTTTGAGATACCTCATGCTTGGAGTCTTTGCAGTTTTTTGAACTTCTTTCAGTATCCTCTTAACGTCATCGTGTTTTCCTTGTCTGTATCGAAGCTTGGCTTTGAGAATCATTGATTGGGCAGCAATACCTGGAAAGTCATTCTCTTGCACATACTCCTCAAGTTTCTTCATCCAGTGTCCGGATGAATCATTATTTTCCTGTAGATCCATATCTGTGAGCATGTCAATTTCCATTTCTGCAAGATTCAGTAGGCATATGTTTTGAAACAATGGAGTGGGATTGTTCTCCGTATAATCAAGTACTTTTTGGAAGTTCATTTGAGCGTTTTCAAATCGGTTCTCTGCCTTATCTAGTAGTCCTTCGACCATGTAGTACCAGTTCACTTGACCCACATCCCCAGACTTCAATGCAAGTCTATGACAGATATCTATCACTTCTTTTGCTTCATCATATCTTTCAAGATTGATCAGAGCCCAGGCTTGTTGTGCTCGAGTATATGCAAGTTGACGATGAGGTGCATCTTCTGGAGAGATTGACTTCTTTGCTCTGTCCAGCGCTCTATTTCCATCTCCACTCATGTTATAGTAGAATGCAATGAGGGAGTCTACGCCCTTTGTTGGATGGCCAAGTGAAACTTGATATTTCCTGAATTCGCAATGATAATCGATTGCGGCATCAAACTCTCCCCTCATTCCCATGATTTGTCCCATACTCTGCTGAACATACCCAATCTGGACGAAATACCCAAGTTCTTCGCTTAGTTCTCTTGTGGTCAATAACATATCTATGGCTTGTTTGATATCACTCTGCCTGATCCAATTGGCTAGAATACCAAGAGTACAGGCCGCATAAACCCTATCATCGAATTTTCTTGCTATTGCCAGTACTTGTTTAAAATTAGCTATTGCTGCTTTTCTGTCATTCTCTCTCATTAGAGCCATAGCTTCAATCCAGAGAAGATGTGATTCAAAGAAGTCCAACTCACTGTTGTTTTTTATAGCAGCTGCTATTGTATCAAGTGGCCAAATCTCAACATCGGCCTCAGAAAAGAAATACTGAGTAGACATTCTCCATGTAAGATACAGATGACTGGATATCCAGTCATTGGGTGACATATCCAGGGCAGTCCTAAGAGAGGCTTTCACCTCATTCCAACTGATGTTTGTGCCTTTCTCCACCTTGACATGCAGAAGAAGAGGTTTTGCTAGGTCAGACACCTTCCCTGCTGCTTCAAGTCTATCAATAAGATTGAAATCTTCTACCCAATATGCGAATGAGATTGCCAAATATTCCAGTAATGGAGATGATTGTTCAATGATTATCTTATCACAGAGTTTCTCTGTGAAGTCGCCATAATTCTCTGCCTCGTTCATCACCAATTCAAGTGTATTCCTTGACTTCTCATCCACGTAAGGAAAACACATCGTTATTGTGCCAAGCGGTTCCATACCCACCACTTCTCTTACAAAGCTTAAATTAACATATGTTAATTTTATACTTCAATGTTTTGGTAGGTTCCGCCAGATAATATGTCATCGCATCAGCGAAACATGTAGAAGAAGTGGCGCCGCCGGTAGGGCTCGAACCTACGACCAACAACTTAACAGGCTGTCGCTTTAGGCCGGCTTTGGGAGCCGTCTACCTACTGAGCCACGGCGGCTTATTCTTGGTGTCGCCCGTGATTACAATATTAACATTGCTGTTGAACCTAACGATACGAACCTGGTGAGAATAATCCGACTATCCTGAAACATCTTAAACGACTAAAAAAGAAGAGCGTTGCCCCGACTTTAAGAGGTCGGAGCAAGCATTAGTATTTAGAGATATGAACTGTCCTATGCAGTCGGGCTTTCCTGTTGACCCAATTTGCCAGTCACAGAGAGGTAGATTCTCGTGAATGCTAGAAACATTGCTGGCAAAATGAACAGAATGAGTACAAAGAATCCGATAGCCGCCCACGCTATGGTAATGGAAAAACCAAGATCTATCACACCTGGAGTCATAAAATAGACCGCATAAACAGCTATTGGCAGGAAGAAGATTACGATAAGGGCTACGATGATGGTCCAAACGCCGAACACCCTTCCTAGATTCTCCTTTGTCAGCCTGAACGAAGCTTTGAGACTATCCAGCGCGCTTAGACCGTTTGTAGACGCCGGAAGATGCAGCATCAAGAAACCTCCAAGGATATAGAAATAGAGAAAGGAAACAATGGCCATAGGCAATCCCCAGCCTGCAGGGAGACTCGAGAAGCCAGTCAAGGCTGTCGCACCAAGACCGACAAGCCATATTGGAACGAAAAGGACTAGTGACCAGAGCACCCCGGCACCAAGATATGATTTTAGATTCTTCCTGAGGTATCCAAATGCACTCTCTGCGTGAGTGCCCCCAGTCAAAATAATCTCATTTGACATTCCATAAATACC
>JAEORN010000201.1 GCA_016840825.1 Candidatus Thorarchaeota archaeon
AGGATATATACCAGATCCATTCGGACATGTGAGCCAGATGCCCCAGATTCTATCACAATTCTTGATCGATTCTATTATCTTCGCTAGAGGAACAGGAGAGGAATCGGAGGAGCTGGGATCGGAGTTCATTTGGGAAGCCTCCGATGGTAGCGAAGTACTTGCTCATTGGTTACCAGGATCATATGGCAATGCAGCCAATCTTCCAGAGGACATACAGGATGCCATCTACGTCCTCGAGGATGTTATTGGGAGGATGAAGCCATGGTCTCGCATAGGAACCTACCTATTGATGAATGGTTCAGATCATCTTGAGCCCCAGGAGCATCTCCCAGAGGTGGTTAGAAGATTCAATGAAACACATGAGGATAGAATCATTATCGGGACTTTACCCATGTTCGTTGAGAGAATAAGGCAAAAGCAAGGAGAGCTTAAGCGATACCGAGGGGAGTTCAGACGATCCAAATATCAGAATCTGCTATCAGGAGTTTATTCTGCAAGAGTCTACATCAAACAAGCCAACGACTATGCTCAACGATTCCTTGAAAGAATCATTGAGCCTTGGTGCTATACTTCATACATTCTAGGTGGAAGATATCCACTTGATGAGATACGACTGGCTTGGAAATATCTACTTCTGAATCACCCCCACGATGATATTTGCGGCTGTAGCATCGATGAGGTCCATGATGATAACATGCAGCGCTTCAGGTGGATAGATGAGATTGGCACATCTCTCCTCGAGGACAGTCAACAAGAGATCGTCAAGAAGATGGAATCCGATGTTCATGGTGTTGTAGTGTTGAATCCATCAGCGCAAATACGAAATGGGATAGCTTACTTCGAAATTCCTGCATCGAATTTCAGATACTCCCGTCTTGCTGATATCCATCTTTATAATCCAGCACTTGAACCCGAAACACCTCTTGAGGCGGCCAAAAATGATGTTCATATCGCATATGTACGAAATAATGGATTCGACCTTCCACCGACTAGGGAGCAAGAGGTAGTCATTGGGTCAAAGAAACTCTATGATTATGAGTTCGACTTCAGTAGTCTGGCTATGCTCGATCCAGCACAACGCCGATTTCTTAGGCATATTTCAACAGCCTACATATTCAGAGTCAACTCCGAAAACAAAATCGTTGATGTGTGGGCACGTAAGTTCGATGCATCAGAGCCTGCAGACGCAGTCCTTGCACTAGACGATGGGGAGGGAAACCGGATTGCCATTCAATTGCTAGACTATGAGATGATGAAAGACCCTAGAAATCACTTTATTGACGATAGAGAAGAGTACCTTACATTTGCACTTGATGTGAAGGATATCCCAGCATTGGGCATGAAGCGTTATGACATGGCATTCACTAAGAAGAAGGACAGGGATATCAAAGACGCTGTTACTGTCACTGAGGACACCCTTGAAAATGGGATCTTGAAAGTTACAGCGCAGGAGAACGGAACTATCACCGTTACAGACAAGCGAACCGCACAGACCTATGAGGGAGTCTTGATGTTTGAGGATTCTGCAGATGCTGGAGACTCCTATGACTATTGTCCAATAGAAAATGGTTCTATCCTCTACGACAACATCGAAGTTGAAATTGAAGAAGGGTACTCAGGACCATTGGTTGGAATATTGCTTCTGTCAGGCACACTTGACATCCCCATCGGGCTTGATCGAAATGCAGTAGAGAGACTGGAAGAAACCGCACCTTGCGAATTCGTTACTGAGATAGCTCTAACAAAGGGCAGTCCAACCATACAGGTCACAACTGTCTTCAACAATCTAGCTGATGATCACAGACTGCGAGTCCTCTTCCCCACGGAGTCTGATGCGAAGTCCTGTGAAGCGGACTCAACCTTTGATGTAGTGGAGAGACCCGTAAGACCGGTACAGGAATCAGATTGGTTCCAACCTCTAGCACCAACATATCCTTTGAGAAACTTCGTGAGTCTCGGACAGAGTGGAAGGGGATTGACCATCACTACCAAGGGACTTCTTGAGTTTGAAATCCTAGAAAGCAATGGTGGTACAATCGCGTTGACATTGGTTCGATCAGTAGGATGGCTCTCAAAAATGGGTTTCTCTACTCGTACTGATAGTGCAGGACCCATAGTAGAGGCTCCAGGCGCCCAGTGTAGTGGTTCTAATACTTTTGAGTTTGCAATAACACCTCACTCGGGTTCGTGGCAAAAGGACAGTACATATCTAGATTCAGAAGATTATCTTCATCCACTCCAATGTCTATTCGTTCCCAAAGGAGAGAAGAAGACCGAACATTACGAGTATGAGGGAATCAAAATCACCCCCGAGTGTATGCGGCTATCAACACTCAAGCAATCAGAGGATGGCAAGTTCGGTGTCCTCCGATTCTGGAATATCTCAGATTCAGAGGAAGTATGCACGATAGACTTCGGATTCGCTACAGCCGTTGCGATAGGAGGGAGAATGGACGAATCGATTGATGAGTCTATTCAGATTCAGAAAGCAAATGACAGATGCTACAAGGTCACAGTAGCACCAAAGAAGGTCATAACCATCCTCTTCGAGCCAAAGAGATGATGCTCAATGGCATCTGAAGATATCCCGGAAATTGTAAGGAACTTTGCCCCTATATTGCATTTCCATCCAGAGGAAGGAACATATTGCTGCTTCCCTTCTGACGCAGAGGAGATCTACTCTAAGTACAAGGATAACTGGGATTCTTTCAAGAAGCAGTTAACACCATCGATACTCGATCAGAATACACCATGCTACTATGAGATGTGGACCAGCGATGGGATGACACAGATCAGGTATTGGTTCTGGTATAATTACAATAGATTCCCTCGAGCGCCGCTGAAACTGGGGGAGCACTTAGGGGATTGGGAGCATGTAGAGGTGAGAATCTATTCCGATGACAGGGTAATATGGCTTCTCTCTAACCATCTTGAGTCAAGGTTAGCTTCCATTCCCAACGGAATAACGCTTCCTGAGTTCAAGTCAGTAGCACCAGTTCTTGATGCTATGCACATTCATGCGTGGGTCGCGTTGGGTTCTCATTCACTTTATCCCGCTCATGACAGCAAACCATATTGCATCGCGGGGATATTATGTGACAAGATTTCAGAGAAGGGGAAAATCTGGAGAACAGAATCTAACCTCATCAATCTCTCCCAGACTAATTTCTTTGAGTTCCAAGGACGCTGGGGAGATAAATACGCACCAAGGAGTCCAACGAACGATTACAATAACCGATGGAGAAATGCTCCAAATAGATTGCCGATTCATCGTTAAAATGATAGCAAGTATCCTAGAGCATCCTATTACCTCCTCCTGTAGAGAAATGCCACTACAACGATAATCACAGCAAGAGACCCGATTGTAATTGACAAGGAGATTATTTGCATCGTGGGGTCTATCACATAGATCATAACTTGGCTTGACACCTCGTTTCCGCTAGTGTCGCTAACGATAAGTGTGTAATTATAGGTTCCAACTGATAGACCATCTATACTCACACTGATAGCTCCTCCATTCCATTGCGATTCATAAATTGCTACATCATTCACCATGAAAACATATGATGCAGGATTTCGCTCGTAAATCTCCCAGACAAGGTTATTCCCTGTTTCGCCAATCGAGATAGTAATGCTTTCAGGAGTGCTCAGAAACTCAGGGGCAATGGTATCTTGGACAATAACAAGAATCTCCAAAATTGAACTGTGTTCATATGGATCATGGGCGGTCAGGAGTATTGGATACTCTCCAAGAGCAAGTAATGTTGTATTCCTTAGAACACCTTCACCATCCACATCAAATAGTGTATTGTTTACAGACACTCCAGAGATACCTGATGGATCATTAATTTCCAATGTAATGGAAACTGGATCTCCAGATTCAATTCTAAATATGGAGGCTGAAGATGAAAGAACTGGTGGGAGTGTGTCATTGACTATTATCGTAAATTGCGTGCTACTTTGAATCTCATAGATGGTCTCTAGCGTTAATTCGATAGGATATGTACCTATTGCGAGAGAGGAGCTATTTGTTAGAATTGTACCATTGAAGGAAAAGTGGACTTCGTCGTTCAATTCCCAGCTTGTGATAGGTGCATCTGAAGATATGTTGAGCCTCAGTTCCAATGATGCTCCAAATTCGAGGAAATACTCTGGTTCAGCTGAGATAGGTAGTATCTTTGGGGAGAACATTAATGGATATAGGTCAACAACCCCTGCACCACCAGGAAGTGAGAAGGGTGTATCTCCGATACCATCCGAATTGCTGTCTTCCCCTTCATATTGAGAATAGAAGTTATGATTGAATGAATTATCAGAAACATATACAATTGCATCATCCTCAGCTCCGATGAATGTGTTCCAAGATGCCACAACTCCCGTACCTGATACTTTCAAGGCTCGATAAGGAGACTCTATGTCATTGCGTGTCAGTGTAGCATTATTAATAGGCCACAAAGTGACACCATCTAAACAATCATGGACCATACAACCAGAAATAGTGATGTTCTCACATGTATCGATGTCCATTCCATCCATTTGCATGGAAGTGATAGAGGAATCTTCTATTGTGATATTGGCACATCTGAGTAAGGATATTCCCCTAGTCGAGCCGTTGAGTGAAACATCATGTATTGACACATTATAGCATTCTAGTAAGAGAATCTCTCCGGCCTCTTGATTGATTTCGAGGGAATCCTCGTATTGATAATACAAACTGGGTTTGTCGTTCACATAGTTATTCTCAATTTGCAGTTGCATGAATCCATGCTGCATTGCTATGCCGCAAGAATACATCCAATTATTAACAACTGTTTGATTCGCAGCAGATTCGAACCAGATTCCTCTAGACCCCCCAAATATTCGATTGTTCTCAATTGTATTGTTCTGATTCAAGGAATTGAAATTGACTATACCACCCCAGAGGATTATGCCTGCTTGCCAGTAATCCATAATCGTGTTGTTAGAGATTGTATTGTTATTAGACTCATCAAGCCACATTCCATCTGAGCTAGCAGAGATAATATTATCCTCAATCACATTGTAGTCAGATGTTTCGAGGTAGGCTCCAACAACGCAACCGAATGTATTTCCTTGAATGATAATTGAAGAACAAGATCGTGTATAGACACCGACCGTGGCATTAGTTATCGAGGATTCTGTAATCTTTCCATTTGTTACATTGTACAAGTAGATGCCGGCAAAAGGATGATTTCCTCCAATCTCGCAATTTGCTATTTCAAAATAGGAACGTGTATTGTTTATTTCAATACATCTCTCATCTACAGTATCTTGATAGATAGAATAATCCTTAATCTTATAGGGAAGCTCTTCAGTGCCACTTCCTTCAAATCCCAACTGAGTGAAATTGTCATCATGTGTAATGACGATTGGTGAATGAGTTGTCAGGTCTGATGTGGTTCTCACCTCAGAAAGCAGAACATTTGCTTGTTGATTATGACGTGTTTCTAGCGTTGGAAGACCCAATAGGAGAAACAGCAATGTAAACACAAATAGGACCTTGATTGCTCTTCGTTTTCTGAAATCTGACAAGTGCTTTACTATGACCTGTATCACTATATTGCCCCCATAAACCCAGAAGGTTGTAGTTAGAAATAGAGGAAACGGCCCTATTCAAACATTACTACTTCTGGAAAAATAGTTGAATAACGAAGAAATAAAGGAATAGAGGAAGGGCTCTCAATTAGAAACCAATGCTCTATTCGGCTCCTCTTTTTCTAAGAATGAGTATACCAATCGCAAGTGTAGCGACAGCAGCAACAGAGAACAACATAATTACTTGAAGGAGAATCATAGGATCGTCTGAAGAGCCAGATGGAATCGAAGGTGTTTCTGTATCTGAATCAGAGGTAGCTAGAACTTGGACTTCCTTGATGCCCCATGTCCCATATAGATCCTCTGCTTCAATTCGATAACTAACTGGTCTTTGTTCAAGACTTGCTTGCCCATTTATTTCCTTATTACTGGATGGTTCTTCTACATTGTTGGTGAGATTCTCCCAATTCGTTCCGTCAATTGTCCAGAAGATTACGATCGTAGAAATGCCACTGTCATCAGTAATTGTGTAATCAATATCAAAACGACCATCAGCCATCTCCTCGTGATTACACTCTATTTCAGGAGCATCAAGTTCCGGAGCAACAACTACCTTGATGATATGTTCCGCATAATTGATGGCTTCATCATGTGCCTTGAATCGAATAAAATATGTATAAGCTTCAGACGTATCGATATCGAATGTAATAGATTGTTCCGAGTACCAAAGATATGTTTTCATGGTAAGCCACCAGGATGAAATTTCAGGTATCTTCACGTCAATAAAATAGCCTCCATAGCTACTGACATCATCCCTCACAGCCCAAGTCAGTGTTATTGTTCCTGAATCTTCAAGCACTGTCATATTCTCAGGATGAAGATAGATTTCGGGAGGCGTCGTATCTTCCTGCGAAGTCGTGAACCCAGTATGATGAGGATCATAGGTTGAATTCATGACCTGAGGTGCTAGAAGAAGAACGAATGAAACAACAAATATTGTAAGAACGAGATGTCTTTCTTTCAATATACTCACCACTCTCATTTTGCGGTTTGGACTATACGGTTGAACTCCATTGCCCTGCTGCCCTTACTCGAGAGCACTTACCACTGTGTGTGTAGGTAATATGAAACCTAAAAATGCTTTCGTGCTTTCAGCGTTTGGACACTGAGAGGCTTTGCCTTCAGATTGGAGCGTGGGACTGGAAAGACATCCTCTCCAGCCCCATCAGTATCTGAGACCTCAAGACTTCCGTTTCTTCATAACGACAAGCAAGAGGACCACAACGATAACCCCTGCGGCAGAACCGATAATGATCAGCAATATTAGACTAGGTCCAGGTGGACCGAGAATCTCAGTGCCTTGAATCACGACATGATGCTCGCTATGCATATACGAGAAGTAGATGAAGGTCGCTGTGTCATTGCTGACAACATCAAAGGTGATCGGCATCTCATCGAGAAGAACCTCCCACTCCTCCTCTGGTGCATAGAGCAGGGCTCTTGGTATTGTGATGTTGCAGAAGCTCATTGTTCCTTCAGGACCACTCAGATCGAACTCGATGCGACCATTCTCTGAGTCGAACATCAGGTTATCGATCTGGGACGCAGTTCGGAAGTTCACATTAAACCCGTAGGTCGGAACTACCCATCTGAAGATCTGCGGGAAGTTATTCTTGTTCAAAGGATCGGAACCAAAGTTGACTTCCCAGCCATCATTGTAACCATCACCATCTGTATCCTCTAGAGCGCAAAGGGTGTGGTTGATCAGATGGAAGTAGTTGCGAGCAGTCGTGTTCTCATCGCCTATGCTTCCGTAGGTATATCCTGGGATGATCATGGTGAGCTCGAGATAGTCTGAGAGACCATCCGAGTCATAGTCAGTCATCATACCATCCGGGAACATATCATTATCTTGATCACTGTTGAACATGTCAGTACCCAACGGATACCAACTCAATGATGAGTTCTGGTAAGCGTCGACCTCGAAACCGTCATAGATGCCATCGTCATCTGAATCATAGTCCAGGATATTGATGACCCCATCATTGTCATAGTCGCCGAGAGGGCCATGTTCCGGGTTACTACTAGCACTCATGCGATCGTTACAGATGAGGACTTCATCAAAGTCGTTGATACCATCCGCATCCGTATCGTTGCTCAAGGGGTCCAGAGAGACTCGCTCAAGAACCATAAAGCCCTCGTATGAGTAGTAGACGGCAAGCTCTTCGTAGTCCGAGAGACCGTCCCCATCCGAATCTGGAAGAGTTGGGTCAGTGCCGCTCAAGATCTCATAGCTGTCATTCAGACCATCTTCATCTGTATCGAATAGCGTTGCATTGGTGTAGCGTTCATTCTCAGGAAGGGTCGTATTCGCATTGACGACTAGTCCTGCTTCAAGGTCATCCAACTCAAATGCCTGAGTCTTCACAGAGCAGGGGACGAATAGCTCGGTCCAATCGTCGAGTCCGTCCATGTCAGTGTCAGGCATGAGCATATCAGTACCGTGCTCTAGCTCGACGAGGTCCGTGACTCCATCACCATCATAGTCCAGATAGTGCCAGATGTCAGGAACGTTATTCCAATCATCCGAGAACCTGTTCATCATGAAGTCGATCTCTCCGAAATCCAGCCACCCATCCGCGTCCGTATCATTCGTAAGCGGTGAGAGAACGATGTCCTTCTCAAGACCATCGATCAATCCGTCAAAATCCGTATCCGGGTTCATGGGATGAGTCTGGAATCGTGCTCGATAGGGGTCAGGTGCGTTGTAGAGTTGCAGAAGTATGTACTGGCCAGCCTCCTCTATTACTGGCTCCTCGATGACATAGGCTCCTGGAGCGACCTTCCTGTTCACCGCCCAGTTCCAGCCGTAGTATTCTTCCCCATCGGTCAAACCATCGTCATCGCTATCCGGATCATCAGGCTCCGTGAAGTAGGATACGTCACCTTGATACAGGATGTAGAGATGTTGCTCTGCGACCTCGACATCATCTGTAAGCCCGTCGTTGTCTGTATCCTGCCGCAACGGGTCTATCCCGTACTGGTGAACTTCGACGCCGTCCAGAAGACCGTCACCATCTGTATCCGGTACAAGAGGATAGCTGCCTATCTCGCCCTCTTCGCCATCCAATAATAGATCGTCATCAGTATCATTATCGAGAGGATCTGTCCCGATCAAAAGCTCGAATCCATCCAGAAGGCCGTCGTCATCGACATCAGGGTCATCGAGATAATAGAGCGCAGCGATGGTCTCATTGGAGATACCACGTGTGAGGTTGAAGTAATTTACCTCATCTCCGTCTCGAATTCCATCGTCATCATTGTCTGGGTCTGTGCAATTCGCATGGAAGAAGAACAAGTCCCGAGTGTTCTCCAATCCATCGCCATCAGAATCTTGAGCGACAGGTAATGTGCCAGCAGTAAATTCTGCAACATCTGACGAGCCATCTCCATCCGTATCGATTGACAAGGGATTTGTAGGAGTGGGATTCGGTGGTACACAGTCATCCAATCCGAAGGGCCATTGTGTCCAATAGTTACCATTCACTTCTCCATAGTCTGTGAAATCTCCATAGAACCCTCCGTTGATTGCGAGGTTGTGCTCTGTTGTGTTGATGAAATTATCATCATCCAAGTCAAAATCGCCATCTGTATCGATGTCGATGGGAGAGGTCAGGTAAAGATACTCTTCGCCGTCCAAAAGTCCATCTCCATCTACATCATCATCGAGTATATCGAGAACTGGCCACGGACGACTGTACACATTCTGATACCACTCATATTCAGTGTGATCCCATAGTCCATCAGAATCAGAGTCACGTTTGCGAGGGTCGGGATGTTCTCCTTCTAGGTCAGGCCCAGCAAAGGACCACTCCTCCAGATCAGTGAATCCATCATGGTCTGTATCAGTGATGGATGGATTTGTCTTGATGTATTCTGACCAATAGGGGCTGTAGGTTCCTTTAAGCTCCCATTTGTCATTTAGTCCATCATTATCACTATCGTCATCAAGAATGCATGGCAGTCCATCCTTATCATAGTCCGCGAGAGGGTCAAGTCCTGCTGCATAGAAGAGAGCTATCTCTTCATAATCTAGCAGTCCATCAGAGTCAGAGTCATTCACAAATGGATCTGTGAAGTACATCAGCACCTCGTTCCCATCAGAGAGTAAGTCATTGTCTGTATCCGCACAGGAAGAGTTGAGTCCCATAGATTGCTCAAGTTCGTCACTTAGACCATCGCCATCAAGGTCTAATTTGGCATGATCATTTGTTGGAGGGTTACTGCTACCCTCAGACTGGATACTCACGAAGGGTATCTCATCTTGCCATTCTTTGGTGACATCAAACTTGAAGATCCAGAACAATGAAGCATAGAACTTGAAGAATAGATAATAGAATAGTCCAACGGTGAAGGAATCACCTTCATGACCAAATGAAGCCTTGGCGAAGATTCCGGTCTTAGCTCGGAGCTCAGCGCCAAGAGTGATGAAGTCCAAAGGAAGGTCTATTCCAATTGCGTCTTTGATATATGATGCAGGTGAAGGTAAACTAATCGAGATATCAAGACCAAATCCTACTTTCAAGCCTACATCCTGTTGAGATGCCTCAGTAGTTGCATTGTAGCTCATTCCGAGTACTAGTCCCATGTAGTTTACCAGATTCACCTTCATGTTGAGAAGGTCCATTATTGTTGTCACGGTCTTGCCAGTCCCAGGAATCAAATAGTCAAGGAACGTCGCAAGAGGGATTCCAAGTTGAAAACCAAGCTCAATAGAGAAGGATCCTCCCATGAACTGGAATGGATCCTCGTCAATCGCAGGGTTTGCATCAGCCATTTGCTCGATGAAATTACCAACGCGCAATGTTGCACTCAATTTTGGGGTCAGTTCAATGGATACATCATACCCTGCTGCTTTGAGAATCTGTTTTAGTCCTAACACCTCTGCTAGGTCTAATTTTCCATCCTTAGCTTGAATCGTGAAGACAAGGTCAACATATTCGGGCATATACCAAGGACCACTGCCTATACGAGGATCAAGGTCGAACTCTAATGGTATATCAAATGGGAACTCACCGGTGTTCGAGTCCCCACTTCCCATGTCCTCCATCTTCATTGAACCGCTATCAGTTGACCCTCCATTGATCTTGTCCTGATCGAAATTTACATGGGTAGAGTTGGAAGAAACCCAGTCATTATTGAGAAGCTGTCCTAAGAGAATAATTGCCTTGAAGACATCGACTATCCAACCCCAAGGACCTCGTGAGTCTGTTTCACTGGACCCGTAATCGATATAGAATCCGTCCAAGGTTTCTTGAGGTTCAAATGCTCTTTCTATGATAGACTGCAGGTGGCTCAGGAGATACCCTGCTGCAATCTCAAATATTGGTTGTGCCAATACTTTCAGACCGGATTGTTTTGATGCATCTAGAATCTCATAGATTGTACACAGAACACCAAGTGTAGCAACCTCTGTATCTACTGCATCCGCAAGACCATGGACATCGCATTCATCACCAAGCAGAGATTCAAGTGTGCCTGAATGACACACATCAAAGATATGATGCTCCACTGAAGATCGTTTTACAACATCTCCAAGCATTGACCATGACATACTATTGGTTCCGATGAGCATCCCTTCCTCAGTTCCATGGAATACATAGATGTTCATCCAAGAACCTCGCATATGAACAGAAAGATCACTGCTTGACCGAAGTGGAGTCAGTTTGATAAGGAGATTAGCATGCGATAATTCTTCATATAGTGCCGCGGCTGTTGAGATGCAAATACTGTCATCTGAATCATAGATGATGCTTACTTTTAGTTTATCAGGCGAATGAGAATAACTCAAGGGCGTGACTTCGTATTCGGTATTCTGATATTCAATCCCACTGCTCACAAAAATCAGAGAAGGATTGAATATTAGAGATACCAGTAATATGCAGGCGAATACCTGTTTCCTAGAAATCATGTTACTACTATCTCCCCAGATAGAATCCTAAGTGCCTGCGTTACCACTCTTTTGTATTTAACCGTTAAGGGTTACCTTTTCTTTTACCGAAAAGGTAATGAGCATCAGCTCCTATTAGCTCAGTTTGGTGGGTATTCCGTGGGCGTTCTACTGATTTCTTATGGCTATGATGGAAGGACAAAGGGTGTATCAATAAGAGAGAAAGAGCAGCTTACGGAACTAGATTATGAATGGTACTCAATCAAGTACTTGAAAAGGTTCGAAGAACTTCTCGATATCAATCCACTATCTGATGAAGAGCTTATCAGCACATTTCCTACACCTCTATATGTCCTTGAGGATGATATAGGAGCAGTCGATCTCTCTGTTCTATCACATATTCAGGATTACCTAGTATTATCAATTGAATGTATTAGTAATGAGATTGATCTACGAGGTCTTCTAACCTGCAGGATACTTCAAGGATTTAGACTGACAGGATATAATATCGAAGAAGTTGATTTGGCACCCTTTGATTCATTGGATCTCTTGCGACATGTTGTCATTAACTACACCAAAACTACTGAGCTTGATTGCACACCTCTTCAAAACCTCAGAGAACTACATTTACTGAACCTTCAGAGCAACAGAATCAATAATCTCGTTTTTGATAACTATGAGGATAGTATGCACTCCCTTTATCCTAAATGGACGCAATTGACCGATCTTGACCTTTCATATAATGAATTAGAGCATTTAGATTTGCATCATTTTCGAGAGAGCAAACAATTAGAATCACTAAGTCTCAAAGGAAATAGATTAGGAGGTGTTGACCTTACACCTCTTTCTGGTTTTTCCAATCTCCGAGCAGTGGATTTGTCCAGTAATCAATTGACAGAGGTGGATTTGTATCCCTTAGAAGATTCACCATTGAAAGGTTTGGACCTTAGTTACAATAAACTCTACAAATTGAACCTATTCCCTTTGTGGAAGAAAAGCACTCTACAAGGACTCAATTTGCAGATGAATCAGCTGCAGAATCTTGATCTTCGTCCTCTTACCGATTCGAAGAATCTAGAAGCTCTGATTATTTCCCAAAATCAAATAACTGAACTGGACATCACACCACTCATCGCATCCCTGAAGCTAGATTGGTATGATTTTGACGATTTCACATCTTTTCTGGTCAGAGAGGATACATTACAGGAGTCAAAGAGCAAACTACCCAGCCTATTCCGATACTTAGTTCGATTGCGTAAATTGAAAATAATCGCTATGAAAGAAAGTGGAGCTGCTCCTGTAACCAATCAAACTCTTGATGAAATAAGAAAGGAATTGGCTGACATTTCAAAGAGTATGCAATCATTACATCAAAACACCTTAGAGATAATGAAGGCCTCTGGAGAAAGTCAAGAGAATCAACAAGAAATGATCATTTTTCTTGAAAGGTTAGAAAAGCAAGTTGACAAAAATGGTGAGTTTGCAAAAGTGCTCATCATGAATATGGAACTAATTTATAATTCGCTAATTGATGGAAACCGATCGCTTGAAGAGTCTCTACATATGCTACAGAATAGGATTGATGATATAGGTAAGAAGCTGGGCATGGACCGTGACCTTCTTGATAGGATACAGGATGCTATTACTGAATCAATGGCAAAGAAAGTTCAGACGACCATATTCACTAGGATTAAAGAACAAATGACAAGACCTGAAATCGCAGCAATCCTTTTGACAACTATTAGAAGAGTGTTGAACCTATTAGGACTCCCCATTCCCTAACCAGAAGTAATTCGTATAAATACCAATTACACAAGATGCGTGAGATACAAGATTCAAGATGATTTGGCTTTCTCTCACAACTTTCCTTTCAACCGCAGATACTTCCCATCCATCATCCGGACCAGATACTGTCTTCCCCGCATTACCCACATGATCTTGTGCCCCTCTCTCGCTTTCTCAGCCCACTGGGAATCCTTGTGTGGGTTCTGCTTGATGAAGCTCAGTCCCACGATAGTGAACTTGCGAAGCTTGCTTGCTGAGGTCTTCTCCAAGGTATAGACCTCACCATCGAGGGTGACCCTTATCTGCCCTGTGAAGATAGCTGATGAGTTGGAGTGGATATCGATAGAAGAAGGGATTAGAGGAAAACTGAACTTCTACTAAAACCAGTATTCTCACAAAACTACAGAAAACCAAAGTATTATACTATTATCCTTCGCATACATACTTGAGATAGGATAAGCAATAGGTGAATAATATGCTATTGGAACTGATTCATCTCACCAAGGCATTTTTCGCTTTACTATCGAAAGCGAGTGCGTTCCTAGTGAAGACCTTTGTAGTTCCACCAGTTTCAAAATACCTGGCAATGACAATCATACCAAAGGCTAATCTCTTTCAAGCATCTATTCTCGGAAACACCTTCACAGTCACAACCCAGTCAGTAGGCGCATATGGTATCTCCAAGGCTCTTGATTGGGCTGTGGATAGGTCGTTTGACTTTGATGTGTCCTCTCTTCTCGCCAAGAAACCAGAACCAACCTTCAGATATTCAGGCTTAGACGAATCAAGGGATCTCCTATATGATCTGGGCTACAAACGATATGTCGATGTTTCCCTTCCCACACTCTCTTCATCACTCTCAACACTTGATTCATACTCGACATACTCAAACCCTCCTACCTTCGAATTCAACACCTGTAAGCGGTGTGGTTGTTTTGTCTATAGCGGAGATTATTGCTATTCATGTACTCTGAAAGAGTCAATGCAAAAATGCATCTCTTGTGGAACATGGTTCTATGGCAGTGGTAGCTATTGTGATTCATGTACTTCATATGACAATAGTTTCCTAGGCAAATCCTCACAGGTCTGCTACAAATGCGGTGATACCTTCCAAGGGTATTCATGGGAATCCAGCTGTTATTGGTGTAGAATACACTGAATCAAATAGAAAATGTAAAGGAGTTCTCAGACTCCTCTCCAGCTAGTTCCATTCAAGACAGACAACAATGAGTGAGAGATTGGCTCTTATTCATTGGTAATGGGAGATAGAGGATTCTAGGAGATGATCTTGCTTCTTCTTCATTATGCAAAAGATTCATCTCAAAGGTCTGTTCATACTCTTGGATTGGATACTAGACTTGAACCCTATTAGAGGGTCGAATCATGAGTGGTAGTGGAAAGGAGTCTATAGAGTCAAAGTCTCAGAAGTTGTTACTTGAATTCTACATGAACGACTATGAGAAAAGGGATAAGATCGGAGAGAGTCTCAACCAACGGGCCAATACATTATTCGCTTTTAGTACCTCTACGACTGCTATCCTGTTTGGCGTTCAACAGATATCAATCGCAGGAGTCGATATATCATCGGACATTTTAGTAGGTGTCTCATTCTTTATCAGCATAGTTCTGTTCCTTATCGTGGATCTAACAACGCTTGCAGTATCATTCCTCAGATGGACTAAGTCAGACATGTTTCCAGTTGACATTGATGTTGTAAGAAACCTATTTCATCTGTCCTTAGAGGAACTCTATGAGGAACGAATCCAGATCATAGTTGATGCTCTGAGAGGTATGGATGAGATCGATGATAGACGAGCGATCTATCTACAGATATCTCAGGTCCTCGTCATGGTAGCCATTGCCTTTCTGACCTTGACCTTCATCCTTGCTTTGGGAAGTGTGATGTAGGAAAGTGAAACAAATGACGATGCGGTATAAGCCACAGTGGATTCAGGATATCATCCGGAAAGGAATCTGTTCTAGGCTAGCTCAGATATCCGAGCTACTTTGCCATGGATGCACAGAAGTATTACAGGAAGACGAGGTGGTCTATTACTCCAATGTTCGAAGAACAAGAGGGGTGGTGTGTTGGAAGTGCAGCTCAAGTAAGAAGTCACTCCGTTTGGGGCCTGTTGTGTATGTAAGGGAGTGGTGTAGTGTTTCTGGAGTACAGCCTGAAAGGAAGGAGAGTATAGGAACTGTCATCCCCGAGGAAGATTGGAGAAAGATTCTGAGTAGTCGAACCGTGTCAAGGCCAAAGGCCAAAAAAGAAAGTGCTCCATATAAGATTCGCAAGGAGCATAGAAGATTCTGATGCGATGCATATGCTTGAATGGTCCTCAACCCTGCCACAGCAATTTAACCTAGATGAGGAAAATACCTGTTTTAATTTCACCTAGACATACTCTATCCCTTTCTATCCAATGTTCCTAATCACATCGACATAGTACTGATTCGTCTTTCATGGTCAACAAGAATATGCTTCATCAGAGGATGTAATTCGATAGATGATAGTTCATCCTGTTTGACCCATCTAACCTCAGATTCGTAATTCTCCGGTCTAGGCTCGCCCGCTAACGGTCGTGCGAAATAGACCACGAGCACTCCATGATACTCAATTTGCCCCTTCATATCAGGGAGGATGACGTCTACAACATCAGCTAGCTCCAATAGCTCAACCTCAATCCCTGTTTCCTCAAGTGCTTCACGGACAACTGCATCTCTATGTGGTTCACCTATCTTGATGACTCCACCTGGAATGCTCCACAGACCTTTTCCGGGATCCTTATCACGCTTCACCAGCAGGATGCCCTCCTTTCCAGCGATGATCGCGGCCACTCCTGCCATCGGATGTTGAGGATATCTACGTTCTGCCATCTATCTCAGTCGTGAGGTATGTATCCTGAGAAAATAAGGGACGTTATTTAGGAAAGACCACCTGCGATATGACATTGCTTCATATTCCCTGGAGAAGTATGGCGATAGAATGTAGCTAGGAAATCGTATACTCAAAGACTTATCAGGTCTAATCATCGATAAGTCGGTCACGAGAAGACTGTTGCCTTGTTTCTTCCAGGCTTGTAACCCACAGATTGGCTTATGTCAATTCGTTTATTAATTAGTCTGATGGCTGTTTTTATTTGAATTGAACTAGGTGAACAAAGAATGATATGTAGATTTTGGAGAGGATGGACTACAAAAAGTAATGCAGACATCTACGAAAAAACGCTGAAGGAATTGATCATCGAGGAAGTCGAGGAAAGAGAGATTGTGGGGTATGAGCGTTTCCAATTATTCCGGATTGACAGGAATGACGAAGTTGAATTCATTACCATCACGTACTTTCAGAACCTTGAAGGAATTAGACAGTTTGCAGGTGAGGACTATACACGAGCTTTTCTTCCTGAAAGAGAGAAAAGACTACTCTCTAGGTTCGATGAACACGTCGAAATCATTGAGCTAAAAATCGACCAAGAATTCAAGTAACTGAATGAGAATGAAAATGATTTGCAAAGGCAAAAAACCTAATCTAAGAATCTGGGAGCATGGATCAACAGGAGATTTCACATTCTAGAATCATATGCGTACAGGAAACTCCAGAGTGAATGATGCACCTCCGTTGCGTCCCTTATTCGGTGAATCACTTACTGTAATAGTGCCATTGTACCTTCTGACCAATACGTTCGCTAATGGTAATCCAACACCTCCACTTGGATTTCGGGAGTGCCAGTCAAACAGTCCGCTCAAATCCTGTGCGGGCATCCTAAAGTCATCACAAGCTATCTCCACAAATACAGAGGACGGTCTATCATTTTCTTGACCTACACGCACGACCAACCTAATTTTAGAAGAGCCAACATTATCAACAATGAAACGAAAGACACTGAAGAAGGCATACTTGAGCATATCCTCTGCTTGAATGACGTAATTATGCGGAGGGAAATGTGCATTGAATGTGATATTGTAGCGAGGATACAGCTCGTGAATGTCAAGCATTGCGTCCTCTAGATATTTGATCAGATCTGAGTCATTCAGTACAGGAGATGTCTCATTTGCGCGGACCATGACCTTTGTTTCCTTCAGGAGGATCATAGATCTGTCAATCTCATCATTGACTATGGTCAATCCATCAAGTACGTTCATATTTCGCTTAAGCTGGTGGAATGCTGTTTCGACACCAAGGAGCATTCCTTGTATGATATTTGCCATATCATGGCTTAACAGATCCAGATAGAATGACGCCTTCTCTCTTTCTCCTTTGTATCTTGTAAGAATCTCTGAGAGCTGTTCGCTTTCCAAGTCCTCCAGTGCTCTGCTTACATCTGATATAGCAATCACGACGGATATTGGGTTTCCATCTGTACCTAGCTCGTGGGGTAGTATATCAACCTTGAAGCGCTGAGTGAATCCTAGAGGGTCTATTCTAACGTTTGGGATCGTCAATCCATTTCCGGAGAGGAAGACTTTCTCTATCGAATCAAGCAGGTATGCTACTATCGCGAGAGCAAGCTTATGCATAGTCGATGGCTCAGACCTCAGATTTGAATCAACGATTCGACCCTGACTGTCAACGATAATAAGATGTATGTCCAATCGCTCATAGAGTCCAGCATATGTCACTGTCCCAATGATATATCCTCCCAGACCAATGAGAATCACAGAGATCGCCTCAAAGGCGATTCCCAACTCAATCTGCCTGAGAACTCCCGCTAATATTCCAGTACCCAGAACCATACAGAAGTATCCAAGAAAGATCACCCTGTACCCTCGTTCATACTCTGGTTTCAAGGTCCTGTAAGGGTGTTTTCGGAAGTGATTGAAGTAGTAGATCGGCAGACCCGCGAAGAGGGGAACAAGGAATACCACTGCTGCGCGTCGGGCTATCTCTGGATCGATGGTAAGATATAACGTAGAGATAACTGGCAAGCTAGTTGAGAATATCAGAACGATGATCCTTGAAGCCCAAGCATTCGGCTTTACGACTCTTGCCTTGGCACTTACATGGAGAAAATATACTCCCAGACTCAAAAGCGGTATCCCGTAGAAGTAATCCGTTGCCCTGAGAACAGGGACTAATGGATCATTCAGAGGCAGGTTCAACCAAGTATACAGGTTGAGATTGTGCATGATCATTGCGAAGGCAAAGCTTCCAAAGACCAAGTCATTCCGATTCTTATGTGTCCAAGCTTGCTCTATATAGATGAGTGTGACTATGAGCGAGATGAATGCAGAGAAGATGGCAATCTCATACAATTCTGTTGATACCCTCCACTATATCATCTAGCAACAGAATTGGCGTGTCCTGTATATCGATTACAAGTTTCAGTGTATAATCTTTTTCTAGATATATCCTTCAAAACGCAATTTTTTCCACAATGCATAGGAAGAATTGCTAACACTACCATCTATTTTTCTTACAAATCGAATTAATATTCTAACGACCTGCACAAAATAGATTCATTAATCATTAATTCGAGATGAGGTTGAATGGGCTGCTAACGACTAGAATCTTAGGACTCTGGTGAATAGCGTGGATAGGACACAACTACTTTGGACGTTAGTTGAGGGTACAAACGAGCTTATTTTCAGCGTACCAAAAGACGGTACCTTTGAATATGTGAACACGTCATTCCTTAGAAAGCTAAAGTATTCTGAAGATGACTACGAAGAGCTTGCACTGACAGACATTGCCTTTCCTGGCTCACTGAATAAGATGAGGGACGTCCTGAAGGAAGCATTCTCAGGGAAAGAGGTCTTTGATCAGGAACTGACATTCACTAGCTCTGATGGTAAGATGGTAGAAGTGTCAGGGAACCTCATTCCGAGATATGAGGGCGGATTAGTAGTTGCAGTGGTAGGTATCTTCAAGGATATAACCGACAAGAAGAGAATTGAACAGGAAGTCAAAGATACAAGATCAAAGGCAGATTTCCTTATGGATATCATGATTCATGATATCACCAACATCAATCAGGAGATTCTATCCACCTTAGAGCTTGCCAGCTTTGTACCTGCCATTCCGGCTGATTTAAAGACGCTCCTCCATGAAGGCATGGATGAGCTTGAGAGGTCATCGACCATCATCTCCAATGTCAAGAAGCTATCGATCCTAGAGTCCCAGAGGCTTCTTGTCGAGGAGAGGGATCTCGGTGATGCGATCTACGGAGCTTCAATTCGTGCAAGAGCGGCTCATCCTGAGAAGAAGCTCAAACTGGTCAATAATGTGCAGCTTCAATCCTATTTCATCAAGTCGAATATCTTCCTATCAGATGTCTTCTATGAGCTATTCAGCAACTCAATGAAGTTCGATGAGAGGAAGGAGGTGGTCATTGAGGTCTCTGCAAGTCCCATCAAGATGACACCATTCCTCCGAGTGGAGATCTCTGATTATGGGAGAGGAATATCAGATGATGAGAAGGAGAGTATCTTTGACAAGGAGATTCACAGGAAAGATAGTATCAAAGGACTAGGTCTTGGATTGACTCTTGTCAAGAGGATCCTTGAGTCATTGGGCGGGTACATCAGGGTCGAAGATAGGATTGAGAACGAACATGAGAAAGGAGCGAAGTTTGTACTCCTCCTTAGATATTCAGAGAAGCAAGTGAACCCGACAGGAGATACATCAACATGACAAAGGTGCTAATAGTAGACGATGACAGTTTCCTTCATACAGTACTGGAAAGAATCCTGAGTATTGGTGGGCATGAGGTAGTTGCTCATGCTTATGATGGTGCAGATGCTATTGAGAAATACGTACAGTTAGATCAAAAACCAGACATCATACTCATGGACCATAGGATGCCAGTGATGAATGGCGCTGATGCAACAACAGAATTGCATAGAATCAATCCAAAGGCGAAGATCATCTTCATCAGTGCAGATGAATCAGTGAGAAACATAGCAATAGGCGCAGGCGCGTTGGATTTCCTGACAAAACCAATAAGAAGCAAGCATCTATTCGCGATTCTCGAGAAATATGCTACATAACATGAGGTCATAGCATCTTTCGAATTGGGAGCGAGATCAGAAAACAGGCACCTTTTGCAGGAGATGTATCGTTTAGATCAATAGAACCATCTATAATCTTGAGAACTTCTCGGCTCAAATAAAGGCCATAACCCCCACCCGTCGTAGATACACCTCTTTCGAACAGGGATTCTTTCACTGATTCTGCGATACCTGGACCATCATCTTGAATCTCGATATGCAGACGATTGTCCACGATCCTTCCTGTAATCTCGATCTTGGCCATTGGTCCAGCATATTTCGCAG
>JAEORN010000024.1 GCA_016840825.1 Candidatus Thorarchaeota archaeon
ACAACTTTACCCGCATACAAAGTCGTTCCAAGAAGAATGGATTGGAATGCTGTTCGAAAAGCGTACGAAACACAACCTTCAGATTATGAAAGCCTCCTATTTATTGAAGGAATAGGCCCAGCTGCGATAAGGGGATTATCTTTGATATCAGAGATGATCTATGGAGATGCTCCTTCATGGTCGGATCCTGTTCGCATGACATTCGCTTTTGGAGGTAAGGACGGTGTCCCATTTCCGGTTCCAAGGAAGGCATATGATGAGGCTATCCAATTCATGGAAACTGCTTTACAGGAAGCAAAGCTTGGAAGAAGGGAAAAAGTAGTAGGACTCCGAAGACTACAGAAATTTGCACCTCCAGTTCTACTAACTGGGACTATCTAACAAATCAAACTCGCTTGTACCAACTGATTGCTGTTCGTTTGAACCATTTTTCAAGTTCTATTTTCGGAATTCTAGTGGATTGTTGATATACGAAGTTCGGAATTTCCATTTCTTTTGCAGGAATTCCTTTTTCTCTGGCTTTGTGAATGACTTCAATAAATGACTGAAGTAATAGAATGTGTTTGTCAAGATCTTTGATACTTGTAAGTGGGGGACCGTGTCCTGGAACTATGATTCTGGGTTTTAGTTCTTTGAACTCCTTAAGTGCATTCAGCCACTTAGTGGGATCACTTTGGTATCCTGCAAAGAAAAGATAATTTTCAAAAACTAAATCACCAGCAAATATCACATCCTCGTTCCTATAGTAGAGATAACTCGAATCGGAGGTATGTCCTCCTGCTTTGACTATCCTAACTGATGAGTCATCTTCTTCTATCACATACTCCCTTTGAAAAAGAATAGTAGGAAATGTTTGTATGCTTGTTAGTGACTTTACCTTAGCTGCGGTTTTAATGGAGCTTATAATTTCAATATTCGAAAAAGCATCCAACCCTTTTGCATGATCAGAATGATGGTGAGTCAGGAATAGATATTTCACAGGCAATCCAAAGTACCCTTCCAATTGTCTACGAAATTCTCTTCCCTTCCAAAGATTATGAGTTGAATCAATAGCAATACAGAAGCTATTGAAAGCAATACCACCTACATTACCACCACATTCAGGTTCAGTGCATGCGACTACATGAGGAGATATCTCCGCAAGCTGAAACATGTTATCACCAAGATTAGGAATCTAATGGAGGCCTCCTTTGAAGGACAGACTCCTCTCTTGAAGTGATTGTGACACCAGTGACATCCTCACGGCCCACTGCGCGAAGACGAACGAGAGCATGAGGATATGGGTCAAGATTCTCCTCTTCTACTTGTCGAGTAATCGACCTATCAATCATAGATAGCTTGTCATAGATTGTTTCTTTCTCCTCATCTGTTGTGAATCGAGGATCTACTACCACAGCGACATGAAATGATACCCCAGCGTTCCATAGTCGTTCTGCGGCAACGAAAGGAAGCTCCATGAATTCTCTTGAACAACCGGTCTTTTCCTCAAAGGAATCAGGAAATCCTCCTCGAATCGATAAGCGTACATGTCCTACAGTTTCGTCCCTCCGATCTCGAGAAGCATATTTTTCTAGGCGCTTAGCGAGTCCTGCATCTTGAGATAGAACCACACCATTCGTTTCGATTACGAAAAGATCGAATTCATCCCGGTCACGATGCACTAATTCAAGTACACTACAAAGATGATCAGGACAAAGAGTTGGTTCTGCACCACTTATTCGAGCTCTTCTAAAGCTGAGTTCTTTCATTACAGATCGCAGTTTCTCATATACTTGGATTGGCGAGTAAAATTCACCATACCTCTCGGGCCAATCTCGGCTCCAATCGACCCAACAGAAAACGCATCTATAGTTGCATCCAACGGAGTATGCAGTCGCAATACCTCCATAGACTCCAACACCATAAAAGCTGGTGTACTTTCTGTAAGGTATGCCATCCACAATCTTGCACACTGATTGACGTGTCTTAGTGGTCAACATAACTGGATCGACAGGGAATGGAGGTAGCAAATTCCCATCACTGTCACGAGTTGCATAGCGAATGGGTGTATTCTCATCTGACATATTAGTAAGCCATACAAATGAAAGGGTTTGAAGGTTCCGATTTCATTTCCGCTTCAAGATAATGATCCAGTATCCGAAGGCGATAGCTATCGGTGCGATTAGAACAACTGCTAGTATGGGAACAATATCTAATGTTGTTTCAGTGGCAGCACCATCTGCAGCAAGAACGTAATTCACTACCAAGCTCTCATGAGGATAAGGATCATTGATTCCCATAGATGATGTGAATGCCACGACTATGTCATTCTCAGGGATGACGTAGATATATTGCCCATACAGACCAGCCGCATAATACATATCCAATTCAGGATTGGTATGCCATTGATAGCCATAGCCATGATATTGATTCAGCAGCGAGTAGCTTTGAACAGATGCTTGCACCCAATCTGCTGATATAATCTGCTCTCCATCCCAGGTACCATTGTTGAGATAAAGAAAACCGAACTTAGCCATACTTTGAGTCGTGAGATAGAGATCAAATCCGCCTCTGTACCAGCCTGCTGTATCTCGATACCAGGTAACTCTGTCGATTCCTAGTGGACCAAACAGGTTTTCCTCTGCAAACTCTAGCGTCGACATACCAGTGGCCTGCCATACGATTGCTGCGAGTAGATGAGATGCTCCAGTATTGTAAAGGAATTCAGTACCAGGCTCAGACACCATGTCTAAATTGAGTGTATAGTTAACTCCATCGCGATTCATTAAATGATAGATCCCGTTTGCTGGATTTGAGAATGGTGCGCTCGTCTCATCCCAGAACAGTCCAGACCGCATTGTGAGTAAGTCCTCTATTGTGATTCGTTCTCTTCGTTCATCAACATTGACAATTTCATATTCAGGAAAGAATGGGAGAACAAGCTGACTTACATTATCGATGTAGCCTTGGTCTATTGCGATTCCAACAAGTGATGAGGTGAAGCTCTTTGTGACGGAGTAAAGAGGATATGTAGTATTCTCATTGTGAAATGAATAGAAATACTCCTCAAGCACGACATACCCGTTCTTTACGACGATTACAGATTTGATAGGAATATCCTCATCCTCAATGTAATTGATCATTCCATGTAGCTGAGAAGAGTCCATACCTTGCTCCTCTGGAGTCGAATTCAGCCATCCATTCGTGGGCCAATAATCCCTATCACTTACACTGTACTCCTTCTGGTATCCCATCTCGAATCCAGTGCTAGATAGAATAGGATTCAAAATCAATAGAATGCTAAGGATGGAAAGTATGGATATCTTCAACTTCATTGAATCACCTGATTATGGGATTGATTAGATTTTAGTATTGTTACAGATATCATGCCTTGTACACCCGCAGGTTACTAATGCATCCTTTCTGTGGTAGAAATGAACTCATTATCTAACTAAGTAGTTGAGATTGACGCAATGAAGGAATGAGAATCTTTATTCTCTATCCCATAGATTCTAAAATCGGTGTTCATCGTGGATCGCATTGATCGAGGAATCATCCTCGATTTGCAAAGGAACTGCAGGACAAGTTACAGAACACTTGCAGACAAACATGGTGTGACGCCTACTGCGATCAGAAAAAGAATCGCATCTCTCGAGAAGAAGGGAGTCATAAGGGAATATCTAGTTCAGATAAGTCGTGCAATGACAGGGTCAGAGATTTTGTTCTCACTACTATATACCGACAAATCCGTAGATGATGACAAGTTCGCAGAGATGGTCTTTGAACATCCCAATGTCCATCGTGTCCATTATGATTCATTTGGAACCTGCATAGTCTTTTCCGAATACAAGAATGCAGAGGAGATGATGGAACTCACCTCATTCTTTCGACGCCTAGATAGTGTAGTAGACTTAGAGACCCATTCACTACCTCTCGAAAAAGGGGAGAAGAAAGACCTCTCAAATATTGAATTACGCGTGCTGGCTGCATTGATAGATAATCCCAGATTAAGAGTGTCAGACATCGCACGACGCTCAGGCCTAACTGCAAAACGGGTTCGAAAGACCCTATCGGATTTGACAACAAGCCGAGCAGTGTCTTTCACTGTCTACGTGTTATTGACAGCTGCGGACCCTTCCTTCATTGCATATAGAATAACATGGGATCCAAAAACGATTAACCCCGATGCGATTGACACGCACCTATCTGAGAAATTTCCAAATGAATATTGGAGAAGTATCTATTCTGCCATGGAGCCCATCATGTGGTGCGACTTCTTAGTTGAGCCTGTGAAAAAATCAGAAGAGATTGTTCGGGAATTGAGAAGAATACCTTCGGTTGACGTTCGGAATACAATACTGGTCTACCCTCCAAAGAAGATTAGACATCTTAGGCGTGAGGCTCTCATAAAAATGATAGAAAATGCTGGAATCCTTTAGGACATGTCCCCAGAATCGTGCTTCTTCTTGATATCATCATATCTGCTACGATTGAAAGGACACACCTTAATGCAAATGGAACATCCATAGTTTTCAACGAAATACGGAAAACAGAGATCTTGACTGATATGTGAGATTCGCCCAGATTCGTAGGAAATTGGAGCGTCAAGGATTGCGGTTGGAGGACACCGCCTAATGCATACACCGCAATTTGTGCAATAAGCGTTTATCCAAGCATGTTGATTGTTTTGTGAGAAAGGCAAGTTCTCAATGCTTGTGAACACTGCAGCTAATCGAACTCGAGGCCCAAATTCTGGAGTTATCAAAAGCCCACTTCTGCCAATCCAGCCGAGACCAGCATTCTGTGCAAGTGGAGGATAAAGAGCTTGACCTCCAAGAGGATGTCCGGCCATCGCCGAGAATCCATTTTCTCTGAGAAATCTTGCAATCTTGTTTGCTGCAATACCTAGAGCATCATAGGTTTCCATTATCATGACCTGAGTGGATCTGCTTGGGGAAGCTTCGATTTTATCCCAATCCATTTCCATGGCAAGGATGATGGCATTAGCATGAATAATCCCCTTATCTTGGAAAATTAGATGACGAGGTAGGTGAGTGTATCCAATGATTCCCACGCCTAAAGAGAATGCATAATCGACCAGATCATTCAGGAATTCTATGTCTGCGTCTTTCAGTGCATCAGGAGGATTATCTTTGAGCGATGTGATAGCTTTCTTCATATTACCAAGAAGAGAAGGAAGAATCCTCACTGGGGGTAATGATTGGAAAGGTATCTCAGAATTGCTTTTCACTCTCTTGATCATCTCCAACGGTATATCAAACCGTGGAGGTGAGGAATCAGTCGGTAATATTGCATCCTCATAGTTAGCGACATTACGTTCTAGCTCAATCAAACTCATGAGTTTCGGGATACCTATTCTATTAAGAAGAGTGAACATGAATTTCCTCTTGATTCCCATATTCATTATCCTTTGAATACCCAGTACAAAACAATTCCTATTCACCGAAGAATCCTTTTGAGGGACTTGCTACTAGGATACTACCATGTTTGAGAAAGAAGTCTTCGATGAGCATATCACCGGATTGAAAACAGCTACTGCAGGTCCAGATGGGACAGCAATCATGTGGGTTTATGCCTATCAGATTGATGATGCTCTGTTTGATGCAGGATGTGCAAATGCGAAATCAGAGCTCGAGAACCATGTTTCCATGGAATCCATACAATCCGTCTATATCACACACGCGCATGAAGATCATTTTGGCTGTGTCGACCTCTTCGCTGGTAGTGCTGATATCTATGCTTGGAAATCAGGCATAGATTTGTTGAAAGAACCGATAGAGATTGGAGAATTCTTTCAATATGTCTGGGGACAGCCTCAGCCAACACAAGATGTTAAACCAATACCAAAGGAGTTCAGGATTGCTGATTTCAGCTTCAGGGTCATTGAGGTCCCAGGACATATGAAGGACATGGTCGGATTTCTCGAACCGGATAGAAAGTGGTTCTTTTCGGCAGACTCAGTCCCACTCCCAACTCGAAAGTACATTGCGATGCCTGATGAGAACGTCCCTCGAATGATCAGGTCGATGGAATATATCCAGACACTGGGGATTGAAGTCCTCTTTGATGCACATCGAGGACCGATCAATTCTCCATATGAACACATACAGCGTAGGATTGACTATCTCAAAGAAACTCAACGGTTCGTAAACGAGATGTATCGTAATGGGCTTGGCTATGCTGAAATGAAGCAGCAACTGGATGTTGAGCCACCATGGTATCTCGAGATGACAAAGGATCGGTTCAGCATTGACTTCTTTCTTAGATCGCTTATTGAAGATGAACCATAAGGAACATGTCTATCGCTTTCCCTTCCGAGGTTTGTGCCGATCAGAAAAGGTTCGGGTGGCCTTCTCATGTTCCCTTTGTGCCTTCAAGGCCTTCTTCATTCGGGAGCAGTTGATTCGTGCGGCTCTGCCCAGGTCTGTCACGCGAGAAGCATCGACGTTCTTCTCCTGTTTCTTGAAGAGTTTTCGAGCCGTTTCCCATGCATCAGCTGCGCAGCAAAAGTCTTCTAAACGTGCACATACAGTTCCTAACGCATCATATGACTCAGGATCATTCTTTACTAGTTGAATGAATCTCTCCCAAGAATCACGAGATAAGACCCATTCTTCCAATTCCATTGCAACTAGTGCCATGTTCCGATAGGCCCTTGAGTTATTTCGATCCCTAATGGTAGCACGTCTAAAATGTCTAATCGCATCTTTAAGCCGACCTGATTTATACTCTACCATACCTATGGTGAGCTCAACCTGCGCATCTTCTGGATTAATCCTTGCAGCTTCCTTGAGCGCCTTTAATGCAGAACGGTTCTTGCCCGCACGGATGTTTACGTCACCGAGTATCTTCCATGCTTCTACCTCGTCAGGTGCATGCTTACATGCTTCTTCAGCACTCTTAATCGCGTCCTCCCATTTCTCCATCATAGAAAGAGCTATTGCACGATGAATCAATGCAAAAACATTCTCTTGCTCTAATTCCAGGACCTTTACAAAGCTATCATTAGCTTTCTTGAAATCGCCAGCCTCCAAGTAGATATCGCCGATTCTCATCCAAGCATGCCATTCAGTCGGAGCGTCAACAACAATTCTCTGAAGACATCGCTTCTCTTCATCAATTCTACCAAGTGCCCTTAATGCGAAAGCTTTGTCCTTAAGGGCATCCAAATCATTTGGTTTCAGATGAAGTGCGGCATCAAATGACTTCAATGCTTCTGTAGCTTTATCAGATCCAAGAGCAAGGAGAACTCGACCCTTGTTTGTGTGTGCTTGATGTAATTCTGAGTTTAGTTTTATCGCTTGGTTCAGCGCTCGCAAGGCAGGACCAAAATCCCTCAGTGTTGCTAACAAGACCCCTTTAGTATTCCATGCCATTGCGTCGTCTGGATGATCTTCCAGATATGCTTCAACATCTCTCAATGACTGTTCAGGGGAACTCATAGTAACCATAATGAGTAGGTAAGTAGAGATTCAAAAGGCTTCACATTCATGACATGAGATAGCAAAGGCTAATCAGGGATGTCTTCTCCTGTAGTGCGGGTAGCAATGATGCAAGGAGAGATAGACACCATCATTTTCGATTTGGGAGGGACTCTCTATAAACCTCAGGACCAATTGCTAGATGTCGCACGCAAACACCTCATCGATGCAGGTATACATGATTGCGAGAAGATAACCAACGAGCAGATGGAAAGAGAGCTAGATTGGCAAAGGAATGACTTCCTAGTGAAGTACATGTTCGAGCATGACGTGGATTCCCGCTGGGAGCCAACTCGAGAACTTTGGATTCAATATGATCGAATCCTTCTGGAGAACCTCTGTATTGATGGAGATCTTGATACTCTTGCAGAGGCATACCAATCCAAATGGGATGAATACATTGCTGCTACAAAACCAGAACTTGTGGATGGATGCAAAGAAGGTTTGGAAAATCTATACTCAAAGGGGTATAAGCTAGGGATAGCATCTAATCGTTTCGGGGATCCTTCAAGATACCTCATAGAAGATGGAATTCTCGATTTCTTTGGAGCGATTGAATATTCAAATGTACCAGGATATGCCAAGCCCTCTCCCTATATGCTCTTAGCAGTAGCAAAGGAATTACAATCAAACCCTCTCAGATGTGCATATGTTGGGAACCTTGTTTATGATGATGTCATCGCGGCTAAACGTGCTAGTATGCAACCAGTACTTCTGACTTGGTGTGATCCCGAACAAAGAGAACTCGCACCTGAAGGTACTGTGGTTATTGAGCACATCAATGAGCTGGAGAGAAAAATAGGAGAAGCCAGGTGAAGGGATATCTTCATTACTTGAAGAGCATCAAAGAATCAAAGGTAAAGGTGTGCAAAGCAATGCGGTCTAGTCATACCAGAAAGTCTGCAATACTTCTTCTTCTAACCATGATTATGGTTTCACCTTCCATTTCTGCCGCACATACATTTGAATGGGGAGTGGATATTGGAGATGAGTTCACCTATGCACTCCAGAGAAGGATACTTGACCCTGCGTATGTTTCGATTATCCCATATTGGATGAGATTCATTATTGATATTGATGAGGGAACACTGTTCAATGCGACAATCACTGAACTAGAAGAGATTCCAGAAAATCTCTCTCTCTCAGATATACTTCCATATTCGCATGCTAGTCTGACCTTGTTAAATGATTCCTCGGAATTTGCTGCCGACTCAACAGTCTTCGCAATCCTCATTGGTGATTGGGATTTTCAGGGGGAATTCTTGAACTTCTCACTAGAAGACCCATCGGTCACCATCACCGATACAGAGAATGAATGGGGTCTTGCTGAGGATTCATCATTTGCATATGGTGGACGAATCTACGATTACTACTATGAGTGGAAATATGAGAAGACGCAAGGTACTCTCCTTTATAGCAGATACAGAGTGACTACTCTGGGATCTGATGTGATTGACATCATCTTATCGCAATGGGAAGAAGGTGATCCAACCATTCTACCGCCAGAGCTGCAATCGACTACAATTCTGATAATAGCGATTGGTGGCTCAATTGGAGTCATTGTCGCTTTTCTTGCCTATAGATGGGTGAAGACACCAAAAGGGTTAGCAGCAGAGCTTGGGAGATAGATACATGAAACCGCCTCAAGAGAGAATCTTTGAGATAGATTGGAAATCTGCAGATGCGCCAACGGAGATCGGCGTTGGAGATATCGTAAGATGCCGATTCCATAGACATGGCTCTGTGGGCGAAGATGCAGAATTTGAGATTGCAAATGACTCAATTCTGGTCCACGAGGATACGAAGGCAGAGTATGTCAATCCAGAGCATATGAAAAAGCCGGGATGGACTGGAGGAGATGCCGAACGCGTATATTGGGACTTCAGGGCGACAGCGAGAGGAGAAACAACTCTTACCATCAGGATACTATTCAGGTTTGATGTAGAGAGTGAACATGTGGTGAGAATCAGAGTAGCGTAGTCTTGTTACTTCGTTGCCCATACAAAAGAGTAGCCTGCAGAGTAGTCAAGCCAAGACCTGTTCTTCAATGCGTTCCGAAGGTTGTTGAGTCCTTCCTCATACTCAGCATCTGAGATCTTATGAAGCATGGAATAACCTCGTTTTTCCACTGTTTGGAGATAGTCATCTCCAAGACGCACCGGTTTGAAGTGATAGGAGTCAGTGTGGACTTTAGAGAATCCGGCATCTCGGAGACTGTTTTCAAGGCTGATGATTGAGGGATATCGAGATTGGTCTATTGCAGTAGTAGAAGGAAAGAATCTCGAGGTCATACGACCCTCAATCTGTTTGTGCGACTGTGTTACGATGCATGAGATTCCACCTTGATGAAGCACATGATAGATCTGCCTTAGAGCCTCATCAATGTCAGGTAGGTGATGTACTACTTCAGTCATGAATACAAAACCAAAGGAGTTTCCAAGAAATGGGATTGCATCAGCAGGAGCCTGAATGAAGGAAAGAGTAGTTGCTTTTCCGCAAGCTTCGCATAGCATCCCAAAAGACAGGTCTAGTCCTAATACCTTGGCACCGGACGCCTTTGCGAAAAGTAACGTGTTATTTGCTGTACCGCACCCTACATCGAGTACTCTTAGGGAGGGGGTAGGTTCAATGCCAAGCATCAGTTGATGAACCATTTCAGGGTCCCCAGTTCGGACTTCATCATAGATTGCAGATACTCTATCATAGTCAATGGATTTGTTCATCGTGTCATTGCTGGTCCATCGATTGCATAAATATTGCACGTATATTCCTGCGTTGTAAGTAACAGATAATACCTATTCTTGGTCTTTCTGAGAGCGGGAATCTATCGATGCCAGCATTAAGGACCAATTCCATTGATGATGACGGGCAATATCAAATTGACCACAATCGTCGAGCTCAAGCAGATTGCTTGAAGCAGAGTAGCTATTGCCTAGGGTCAATCGCACTATTCATTCTGGCGGGAATGATAGGTAATCCAGAGGTGGCAGCAAACATCCCTGGCGGCGCTGTAACTTCAGCGTTGATTACCATTGGTATAGTGATCGGCGTGCTAATTCTTTGCAGGCTTCAAATGAAATGAAATCTCACGAGTACATCTTCTTAAGGTTTCATTCCAAGAATGAAACATACCATGACAATAGAAGAAACTGTTCTAACTGATTTCCCACCGTATGATAGCACGTTCATACGAGCAATAGCCTTCGGATGTTTCTTCGTTCTATCTCCTGTCTTCATTATGATATTTCTTTTCGAGCCCGACTGGGGCTATTGGGGGCTAATTCTTTGGATTATCGTGCCAGCATTTGTCTATTCGATTCCATATCTTCTCGCAGTACCAACTAAGATAGTATTAACAGACGAGAGGCTTAGAATCAAACATGGAAAGCTCTGGACAATTGATATCCCAGTTGAGAAAATAACCTCATCAGAAGTGATGGATCATGCTCCGTGGTGGGCGAACTTCCAGTATTTCTATCCTTACGCTCAATGGGTTCATATCACTAAATCATCAGGTTTTTTGAGCTGGTGGTATGTCCCAACAACGAGTGCAACGCAGCTTGTACTGAAGATATTAGAAACAAAGAGTGCTGGGAGGTACTAGCCTCCCATATCTATCGTTCAAAGAAACTACCATGTACAGCAGCAATGGCTGATTGCATATCCTTCTGCGCTACAATGAAGTAATATGCGACATCTGAAGCTCCAGCTGCAAACATCTCTACATTGATTGATTCTTCTGCCACAGCGGAGAACACACGAGCAGCAAGACCCTCCCTATTGATGAGTCCTTCACCAACTACTGCAATAAGTGCAACATCATTCCTTAGCTCGAGCCGCTCGATTACCCCACCTACGTGAGGTCTAAGAGCGTCGATTCCTCGCCCCGCATCCAGATTATCCAGCAAGAGATTGATACATGTCTGAGAGGTCAGGACAGAAAAGATGTTGATCTTTGCATCTGAGAGGGTTCTGCCTATTGCACCAATGATGCCAGGTTTATAGCCAACTCCCACACCATGAATTCTTAGCACAGCAATCCCATCATTGTATGTAACGCTCTTGATGATATCCTTCTCCTCACGGCCTGATTCCTCAACGAGGGTTGCAGAATTCTTGGGAGCGTTGATATTCCTGATGTATATCCTGGTGCCAGTCCCAATAAGTGGCTCTACAGTCCTCGGATGTAGAATCCTTGCACCAAAATATGATAGCTCTGCTGCTTCCATGTAAGAGAGATGTTTGATTCTTTTTGAACTATTCACCAACCTAGGGTCAGCGGTCATGAAACCATCCACATCTTTCCATATGTGAACTTCTTTGGCTTCAAGTGCATGAGCGATCACTGCAGCACTGTAATCAGAGCCATTGCGACCAAAGGATGACGTCTTCCCATCCTCAGTGCACCCAAAGAATCCAGTGATGACAGGAATCACACCTCTTCGAATTAGAGGCGAGAGCTTTCCTTGGAGATTCTTCTTCACTTCAAGAAGGTTGGCAGTTGCATTCTCACAAACAGAATCAGTGATTATTCCTATCTTATCAGCTTCAAAATCACGAGCATTCTTCCCATGCTCGGAGAGAACTGCAGCAAGTATTAACGCAGATATTCGTTCCCCTTGACTCAGTACGATTACTCGAACCGTTTCAGTGATTTCTCCTGTGTAGGAAATGCCATAGAGAATGCGTTCCAGAGCTCTAATCTTCGATTCTACTAGCTTCGAAACATGTTCTTGGGTCTTATCATCTTGAATTGCACTTCGAATGATATTCTCGTGAAGAAAGCGAATCGCCTCAATGCATCGAGGTATACTTCGTTCAGACTCTAATGCCAATCTGGTCGCCTCTTCGAGAGAATCTGTGACTCCATAGACAGCAGAAACAACGACTATAATCTGTCCAAATGGCTCATCTCTGAGTAGACTTGCGATTCTTTTGAAGCTCTCACCCTCACGAAGACAACCGCCACCAAACTTCATCACCTTCAAGCAATCACCTCAGCTAGGTATCCTTTTCGAAGAGCATATTCAGCATTCAAAACCGAAGCTCCTGCCGCACCCCTCATCGTGTTATGAACTAGTAAGAGGAAAGAGAGATGAGTTCTACTCTTTCGGATTCTGCCAATCTTGACACTCATCCCAAGTGGATCTTGAAAGTAAAGGTCTCTTGCTGGTTGTGGACGGTCTTCTTCAGTCAGCAAAAGTATTGGTTTCTTCGGAGCTGATGAAAGACCTAAAGATGATATCTCTCCTGAGAATTCAGAGAATGCCTCTATTGCTTGGTCTATAGAGACTTCCTCATTCAGCTTGATTGAGATGCTCTCCAAATGTCCTTCTTGCACTGGGACTCGTGTACATGTAGCATTGATATTGAAGTTCGCAGGATTCACTTTTCCTTCTGCGATAGTGCCTAAGATCTTCAGGGTTTCAGATTCCAACTTTCGTTCTTCATCGCGGATATGCGGAATGACGTTTCCTAAGATATCAAGAGATGCAATACCCCTACGACCTGCCCCAGAAACCGATTGCATTGTGGTCACAGTTACTTCTTCAATACCAAAAGGTAGCAAGGGTTTTAGTCCGAATACTAAACCTGAAGTTGAGCAGTTCGAATTCGTTATGATGAAACCTCTATCATAGTTCTGTGCCCTCACTAATTCGATATGATCAGAATTAATCTCAGGAATTAGAATGGGTACATCCTCTCTCATCCTATGAGCGCTTGCATTGGAAAAGACAGGAATACCTGATTCTGCTGCAGCGTCCTCCATTGGGCCTGAAATGCCAGAAGGGAGTGCGCTGAACAGGATACGTACTCCTTCATCCTGGATATCACCGAGATCTGATTTTTCCAGTATAGAATCCGAAATCGCGTAAGGCATCGCTCCATGAACCATCCATCTAGTTGCTTCTTGGTAGCTCAAGCCACGGGATCTATCAGATGCTGCTATGAACCCGATCTCAAACTCAGGATGGTTGGCTAAAAGTTGAATGAAGTTTTGTCCAACTAGACCGGTCGCGCCAAGGATACCTACTCTAATCTTTCCCATTGATCAGTCCTCCCAAGCCTTGGAGATTAGCTCATAATCGACATTCGCTCTCACAATCTCCGGTAGACGTCCACATGTTCCAATCGCGTCACCAACGATGCTCATTACTCCGTCAATATGATTGAACATCACAGATCTCATAGCAGGCATGAGAATGTCAGGGTCTCTCGATACTATGAGGTTGCCAAGCCTTGTAGCCACTGCATCTGCTAATGTAGCATCGGAAGAATAGACGATAGCAGCATCAGCAACACCATAGCTGAATGAATGGCCAACGGTACCAGAAGAAGTGCAAAGACCGATGAGCTGCCCTAAGTCGGTTATCCTAAGTCCCAATCCTGAGATTGACTCTGGTCCTGCATAGATTCCCACAATCAAAGGTTGTTGGAGATACATTGCGATATCTCCACCATTATCAAATACAACATGCTTAGCACCAGAAGAAACCAATCCTTCAACTACGTATTGAGCAATGCCTCCGGCCACAGCAGCCATCGGCCCCACTCCAGCGACGGTACTCGCGTGCGCCATCCTTCTAATGATATCTGGAGTTTTCGCGGATACTTCAATAGGAGTGAGGCTTGACTCAAATTCAGGATTCTCTTCTAGGTATCCAAGTATCATCTCACGTGATTCTCTGATCAAAGGTACGACATCTGGAACGAATTCCTGAGAAACCGTTACCGTTGCGATTGTTTCTTGTACTCTGACTCTCTGGCGCTTCAACTAAAACCACCTCCTTGCTTAATCCCAATGGCATTGTGTGGACAAATGTCGACACACTCGCCGCACTCTGCACAGAGTTGTGGATTATCAGAGATGAAACCATCTTCATCAAGTTGAAACACTCCTGCCTTGCAATATGTCGTGCAAAGTCCACAATGCACACATCGTTCTGCCATTCTGTTTACAAATTGACCATGAGGTACAGTAGGTGGTAATCGCACCTTCAATGAATGCTGACGTGCTTCTCGTTGAGCCATCGAATTGCATGCTTCTTGATTTGGAAGAGTAATGACTGGTGAGGTGAGAAAGAATCTACCTGAGAGTATCTCACTCTTCAGTTCCAATCCAATCCTCTCTGCAACCCTGAAGCTTGAGATTGGCGCAGTTCGAATCTCTCTACCACTAATCTCGATAGCGCCTGACTTCAGCTCGGCGTAGCTGACCTGTTTCAATGATTTGCGACTTCGAGTTGGTTGCGAGTAGTCATAGACATTAGTCACTATCGCATCATCGGATATCCCTGTACTCCTTGCGATATCAGCATCTAGAACTGGGATTGGTACTCCCAGTCCTACGAAGAGTGTTGTGCCATATTTGGCCATAGTTGCTCCTTTGATGAACTCAGGGCTCATGTCCTTGGCATTACCCTGTACCATTAAAGTACCAAAACCTGTCATGGGACTATGTTGAGTTCCGCTTCCTACAATGTAGCCTTGACCACCACCAAGGAAAATCCTTGTGCCCAGCCCAATTGTGCGATAATTTGGATCATTCAGAATTGGAGCGATTTCCCCTGCACCTGAGAAGGTAGCGTTCCCAAAATCAGGAAGTAGCTTGCCCATGTATGTATAGATTGGTTTCCCACTTGAGTTAACTGCGACAGCATATCGCTCGTATCCATTACGGGGATTGGACAAGATCGCTTGATTCATCTCATCAAGAGTGATTTCAACGGATAATTCGGTTCGTGGATAGCAATCAGTACCATAGGCTTCAGCTCGTAGATGGACTGCTTTGCCATCTAAGAGGTCCTCGATGACATGACCACCGCCGTATGCCATACCATGTGTTTCAGATAGCTGTGTCGCTCCGATGTATGCATCAACAGCTGCAACTCCTGCATATGCTTCGATATCATTCAACCAGACTCTTGACATTTTCATAGGAGGTTCCGAATGACCAAAGTTCATCCACATGCCAGAGGAACACATAGCACCGAATGTACCAGTTGTAACAACATCAACTTCATACACAGCCTTCTCAGCTCCTAGTTCAGATACGATACCCTTCATCTCAGAAGCTGTAACAACATTGGCATCTCCGTTCCTAATCCGCTCATTGATTTCTTCTACAGTTCTTACTTGTTCAATCATTCTTTAACCTCCTAAAGACGAGTCACAGAAGTTCAAGAGTTAAGCAAAAGTAGAGTCCGCGAATCTAGGTACCTTCTATGAACCTCTACCTAATACCCACTAGTTGATGATATTATGGACTAAATCTAAGAACCTACTACAAGTAGGCTGCTGCTTCCCCTACTCAAGCAAATACTAATCAACTTCGATTCGTCTGGCGTGCGCTTGCGAAACGAATTCCAATATAACCTATTCCCGAAGATTCCGAGTATGAAACACGGGCGCGGCAATTAGAAAAATGGGGCGACTCCAGCAGGGAATGAAGGAGCGTGCACGGAAAGGGCACGGTTGTTTCAATATCTCGAATACAGCTGCTGGAGTCAAGGTTTCTAGTCTAAGTAGAATTGTTTGAGGGTCCCTTTATCACTCGAAACACACCTGCAGGAGTCACTGAACTGACATCTTCTGCTCCTGCATCATATACCCATTTGAAGAAGTCCTCCTTCTTGATCGATCCATAAGCTCCTTCATTCAGCAGAATGTACAGCTCAACATAGGAGTCCATCGTTGGGTAAAACGCTTCAGTTCCAAAAAGGAGACCATGGGGCTTTAAGACACGCATCATCTCTTTTGTAGCCTTCTCAGCGTCGCACCAATGAATCACTTGAGAGGTGTAGACCATATCGAAGAATTCGTCTTCAAAGGGGAGTTCTTCGGCATTACCATGTACGAAAATCGGGTGGTGTTCTTCAAGTGCATCGATAACAGCTCGGTCTACTTTTAGAAGACGAGCGGCAGAGTAAGTGAATTCCTCTTCTGCGATCCGTTTTAGATTGGGATCATATTCCAACCCGTAAATCTTTACAGGGTTATCAGATTGGAAAGATCCTTTCTTGTAGTAGTAGCCCCAGATTGCCGCTGTGCCAACTCCATTACCACAGCCCACATCAATAAAGTTACCACCTCGCTTGAGTGCGTCCGTATATTTGAAAGCAGCTTTACGAATAGAATCGTACATCTTCATACGGAGAGAGTCATCCCAGTTGAAAGTGCTCATCTCATCAGAAAAGGTTGTGTAATGACCTCTCATGCGATCGGGAATTCCTGCGGAGGCATCTGTTGTAACCTCGATAAAACTGGGGCCAAAATCTTTGGGGGCTACCAATGGAAATTCATTTACAGATCCATTCGCTCTAAATGTACCATCCTCTTTGATGATTATCTCGTCACTAGCATAGACCTCAAGACATTTGGTCAGATATGCCATGTCGGTATATCCGAAGTGATCAGCAATATCTTGGATAGTTCGAGGGGCAATCAAGAAGTCGAATAAGCCTTCTTTTCGTAGGGCATTTACAGAAAGTGCTCGATAATACTCTCGCAACACTTTTGCTATATCTCGAGCTCCTATCGCTTTCATAATTTCAAGCCAAGCACTTATTGTTGAAATCATCATACTCACCTATCCTAAAATGCGTCGTCTATTAACAAAGTCAATAAGCTCAAAGACCTCCTTGTATCTTGAGCCATGTTCTCCCTCGAGCACCTCTATCAGTGTAAGATATCCACGTAAAAGCGGACCAAGAATCTCCTTGGCAATCGGATGCATCGTTATGGTCCTCTCTACAATACTCGGGATTCTTTCTTCATAGGGAGTTTGAAATGTCGTGAAGAGCATATCCTCATTCATAATCTTCGAGAGCATTTCAGGGGACAGATTAGGATCCTTCTCAAGTATCTGGAATAGGAGATTCAATAATCTGCGGCGAGGGATTATACTCTCATCACTCTCTATCACAATATGACTAGCAATAGAGGCTATGGAATCGAGTAAATGTGGATTGTTGAAACTGACACATAGAACGCGCTCATCTGATGTCCACACATAGAAGTCCCTGTCAGCAAAATGAGTTTCCATGGGTTGAGGGATGTCATTATAGATACGCCAAGCTTCTTCTACTCGATCGAGTATGAGCGTAGCGATCTCAGAGGCATTCATACGACTTGGGCAGACAATATCTACGACCCATCTCTGATTTCTGCTGATAAGAAGTGCAAGCCCAATTCCGTTCGTTGGTTCACCAGATGTATCATCCTCATGGTAGACCCAATATCTTCTCTCTGTTGTCGGATCAAGGGTGTGTAGGGGTTCTGAATAGGCATCTCGGTGCCCTCTGAATAAACCCATATGGTCAACTACAACGGAGTTGTAATGACGCTCTCTCTCATCATCATGAGAAACTCGGTAGGTAGTTAGCTTCATACCAAAGAAGTCTTCATGCTCGGTCTTGGAGATGAATGTCTTCTCATCCGTGATATCAAAGGATATAGCTTTGCCGCATACCTTGCATATGAATTCGGTTGCTGTCAATAATGTCATTGAATATTCGTTCTCCTGCTTCAGTCTTGATGTGTAGTTCCAATAAGCCACTGCTGTAGCTCGTCCAGCCCCTCACCATTCCTACAGCTGACCTGAAAGGAGGCAACAATCATTGGCTCTGATTCTACGAATTGATCAACTAGACCTTTGTCAATGCAGGAATCAAGGTCGCATTTGTTCATGATCAACACAAATTGCAGAGATTGCTTCATGCTATGTTGAGTTTTGATAATTGAAACCCAATCCTTAAGGTCAAGCAATGATTGAAGATTGTCTGCTGAGAACATCAGCATCACATACTCTACACTGCCGAGTGCAAGATTGCTAAAGTCACGCAACGCATGAATTGGCAAGTCAAGCTGTCCTGCAACATCTACCATCAGGAAGATACCTCTGGACCCTGTTCCTCCAATCCGTTCAACACTAATCGTCTCAATGTTGAGGAATGGTGTCCGATGATACTCCTGTGAGAGATTGGTTATCTCAAGAGGTCTGTTGTCCTTGAGTACCTGCAATAGGGTCGTCTTCCCCACGGCACCAGAACCAGCAACTAGTATCTTTGTCACTCCAGCTCGTCGTTGCCCTGTGGAAGCGCTCTTTGTTTGGTCCTTTAGATGAGGCGTATTCATGGAGTTCGTCATTGTGTAGTCCTCGCTAAGTCGCGCCCTTCAGAATTCGGATGGTCGTGCTATGGTATACTTGTAAAAATCATTAATAATAGATTGCGTTTTCTACCAAGCCTCTATTTCGCATCTACTTGGCATTTATGACGTTCTCTGAAAGGGAAGGTGGTCGTTGAAGCAATGAATGACTAGTCCTTCCACAAATACGCGGGCATTGTGATAGAATAACTTAACAAACGGTCAGTGTCCATGAAATAGAACGTGTTTCTGGGAATTGTACAAAAAATAGAATCTAATCACTTTGTGAAAATAGGATAGTATGAAAAAACTAGAAATCGTAATAGGACTGCTCTTGATTATTGCTTTGCCATTGATCTCAAGCTCCCAAAGTGGTCAGAGAATGTTGAATGGGCGATTCGTAGCATCTTATGAGAACGAAGGCGGCCCAATCATAGAGTGGTGGGACACTAATGAAACCGTGGTGATTGCCTGGGATGGTGCATATATTGGCCAGACGGTAGAAGTGTGTGATTACACAGCTTGGATAAACGATACTGATGGTGTTTCATCAGTTATTTTTCGATACCAATGGATGGGGGAGTCTGGGTGGATGAATCGATCTGCTATTAGAATTACAGGAAATAGTACTAATGGGCAATTCCGGGGGAATCTAACATATGCAGTCTGGTGGAACTACACTAGTGGATATCCTGAAACGGAAGGGAGTGGTGGTAACTTCTACTTCAAGATATGGGCGAACGACACTCTTGGGAACTGGTCCGAAACGTCTGCAATGGAATATACTGGGGGATACATGATAGTTAGCCCGCCTCTAGATTACATCCCATGGTCGGATCAGTTGGTTCTCACTATAGCAAGCGGGGGCATCATTCTCGTGGTAATTCTTCTTCTTGTTCTCTTCAAGAGAAGAATGTGAGAATATAGTCAAAGACGAATGTTCAAATCTCAGGATGCTCTCGTACCTCGCCAAGTTTCGAGAGACAATATCACCTTCAAAATCTTTCTGGCGATAGCAATTGTTATCATCTATGGGTATAGGGGAGTGAAACGAGATGGAGTTGTTTCAAGAGCGGAGGACTAGAGATTGAAAGATGAGGAAACATTAGATGAGAATGAAGGTCAAAAACCCCTTATACAGAAAGTTGTAGCCCTAGTAGAGGTCGTTGTTGTACGACATATCATCTATGCGTTCATCGCAATAGGACTACTAATCCTAATCTATGGAACGATGAATCCCGACCCATTCCCACTTGAGGCGTCATATGTAGTGGGTTCACTTTGGTTTATTATCCCAGCTCTCATGATATTTGGATTGAGGAGAGATGCGGCAGGCTATGGACTGACAGCGAAGAAAGGTGCAGAAAGCATAGACCTTGCGTTCAATGCGTTCCCATTCTTCATTCTTACATTCATAGGATACATTAGTCTTATGATTCTTGGATGGTCGTTCTTGGAACCAATTGGTGCTTTAGTTATGACAGGCATCTTTCTTCTGTCAACCCTTCTTATTGTCAGACTCATTTCAAAGAAATATCAAGATTTCAAAGAGATGCAGATTCCTAAAACTAAGCATAGGAACAATCTGATTGGTTTGGTAATGCTTCTTATGTTCCCAATCCTCCTCGGTCTTGCCTTAGGAAGACTCTCTATTGCAGTGATATCTACAGTTGTCTGGCAGTTCGTGTTCTCAGGTTTTGGAGAGGAACTGTTCTTCCGAGGGTACATTCAGTCAAGATTGAACCACGCGTTTGGACGCCCCTATGAATGGAAAGGCATCCAATTTGGACTCGGTCTGTTCTTTGCAGCGGGATTGTTCGCAATTAGTCATATGGTCAACACGGCATCCATCCTAACTGGTGATTTCACCATCAACTGGTGGTACGGGACATTCACCTTCGTTGGAGGAATACTATTCGGGTTATTGCGAGAGAAGACCAGATCAATTGTGGCTCCTGGAACACTTCATGGACTGGAAGCGATTGGTGAGGGAATCGGAGCAATCATTGCATGACCGAGATAAGGTCACTCAGTTCTAACATATCGGTAAGCAAATGAATATTGGACATCATGGTCTCAGGTCATTTGCTTCTGACATATGCTGCTGACAAATCCTCCAATCACCTTGTCGTTTCTCAAGAACACCGGTCCAGCGAATATCCTTCGCGCCCCACGGAACTCCATTGAACTCCCCTTCATCATCTACGAATGCCGAGAACCAAGCTACATCACCACTCCTGGAGATAGTAATTCGTAGGTTTCTTATCTCGAATCCGGAAGCTTTGTTTCGGGGATCCATCCAACCATCCAGAACTCCTTCGAACTGCTTCCACCCTAAAACAGTGCTCTTCGAGTCAGGAAAATAGGAAAAGAAGTCCTCATCGTTTGAGAAGACACTGACAAAGAGATCTCTATTCTTTGTAAGAGCCCAGCCGAAGGCATCATGGAGAACTTTTCGAATCACTTGCTCCTCATTCGATTCGTTAGATCCTGTCAATATTGCTCGGAGGATGACGTCCACTTGAGAAGAATAAGGCTTCTTATCGACGTAGGAGTCAGTTAGATATGTGAAATAGTGATAACACATCTGCTCCGCTAGACTGATAGGGGAGTTAGTGGGAGGAGTAAGGCGAGTCTATCTTGAGTGATGTACAATCCTATTGGTCAATGGATGAGAAGGAGGCTCTTGAATCCCTAAGATCGAGGGCATCAGGATTATCGAGTGAAGAGGCAAATGAACGGCTTGAGGAGTATGGTCCGAACTCATTCTCCACGAAGAGAGAAGCTGGTTGCATCACGAATTTCCTGTCACAGTTCAAAAGTCCAATCACAATCATCCTTCTCTTCTCGGCCATTCTAGCATTTGCACTCAGTGATAGCTTTGATGGTTTGATAATAATTGTAATCGTAATCTCTAGTAGCATTTTAGGCTTCTATCAAGAACATATGGCATCGAATGCAGTGAAGGAACTTCTCTCAATGGTAGAGGTGAAGGCAACTGTAGTTCGAGATGGTATAAGAACTGATATTCCTATCGATATGATAGTACCCGGAGATATCATTATTCTTTCTGCAGGGGATATCATTCCTGCAGATTCTCGAATATTGGAATCAGATGACTTGTTCGTCAATGAGGCGTCCCTAACTGGAGAAACCTTTCCTGCCGAGAAGCAACCGGGAATTTCTGAAACTGACAGCTCACTTACCCAAAGAGCCAACATGCTCTTCATGGGAACATACGTTTCCTCCGGTTCTGGAAAAGCATTGGTCGTGCAGACCGGAAGCAACACAGAATTTGGAAAGATCGCTCACAAACTCTCAATCAGGCCTCCTGCAACGGACTTTGAAATAGGGATTCGGAGGTTTGGATATCTCCTAATGGAGATGACCTCGATTTTCATGATCGGAATCTTTGCCTTCAATGTATTCCTTCAGAGACCTGTCCTTGACTCATTGCTGTTCTCACTAGCTCTAGCTGTCGGTATAACACCACAGCTTCTTCCAACGATTGTTAGCGTGAATCTATCGATGGGTGCTAAGGTCATGGCTCAGAAGAAGGTCATAGTAAAGAAACTGAATGCGATTGAAGACTTTGGAACAATGAATATCCTGTGTACCGATAAGACAGGTACCATTACTGAAGGTGTGATGGAAATCCATGCAAGCATAGATATCGAGGGCAAGAATGACGAGCATATTCTGACTTATGCCTTTCTCAACGCCTCCTTCCAAGCAGGCTATAGGAACCCTATAGACCAAGCAATCATAGGAAAATATACCACTCCACTTTCCTCAAAGTACGAGAAGGTTGATGAGATCCCCTATGATTTCATCCGTAAGCGATTATCCGTCTTCTTGAAGGAGGATGACCAGTATATCCTGATTACTAAAGGAGCGGTATCTTCTGTTTTGGAATGCTGTAGCAAAGTCCTCGTAGATTCGAAAGAAACGGACATCAGTGGTTTTCTGAAGAGAATCAATACAACATACGAGAGTAATAGTAGGCTGGGATTTAGAGCCATTGCAGTAGCATACAGGATTCAGGCACATCTTGAGCAAATCAACTACGATTCAGAACGTGATTTGATTTTTGCGGGATTCCTTCTTTTTAGTGATCCACCAAAACAGAATATCTCTGAAACATTATCGACTCTCAAAGAACTAGGAATTCATGTGAAGATTATCACGGGAGACAACAAACTAGTCGCATCTCAAATAGGTCAACAGATAGGTATCAAGCACCCTGTGATAATCACAGGGACAGACCTTAGAAAAACCAGTGATGATGCCCTGCTAATCAAAGCGAGTAGTGTAGATATCTTCGCAGAGGTCGAACCAAATCAAAAAGAAAGGATTGTTAACGCTCTCAAGAAAGGTGGTAATGTCGTTGGATATATGGGAGATGGAATCAATGACGCACCAGCTCTGCATGCAGCAGATGTTAGCATCTCAGTGGATACAGCTGCTGATGTTGCAAAGGAGGCTGCTGAGTTCGTCCTCTTAGAGAAGGATTTGAACGTGCTCATCGAGGGAGTCAAGACAGGAAGGCAGACCTTCGCGAACACGATAAAGTACATCATGACTACCATGAGTGCGAATTTCGGAAATATGTTCAGCATGGCAGGAGCGTCACTCCTCTTACCGTTCCTCCCATTGCTCCCGAAGCAAATCCTAGGTATCAATTTTATGACTGACTTTCCAGGGATGACCATCGCTACTGACAATGTTGACGAAGAGCTTATCCATTCACCTCGCAAGTGGGACCTGAAGTACATTGTGCGATTCATGGTAGTATTTGGTTTCCTAAGTACAATCTTCGACTACATTTCCTTTGGTGTTCTCTTGTATATCGGTTCCTCACAGCCAGATGTCTTCAGGACAGGGTGGTTCATTCTCTCGATCATCACTGAGGTCCTAGTCATGTTTGTCATTCGTACACGACGACCGTTCTATAGAAGCAGACCAAGTAGATCGCTACTGTGGTCTAGTATTCTGGTATTGATTATCGCGCTTGTGATACCCTATACATTCCTTGCGGAGATATTATCCATAGAACCACTTTCATTGATACTCATGGGAATCCTGTCAGTGATTGTTGTTGCATATCTGGTACTCAATGAGGTTGCGAAGAGATTCTTCTACCAGCACATCGAATAGAGCTGCTTGTCTAAATAAGACTCCAACACGCTTGGCATAGATTTTATGCGGATGCTTCAGGATTGTGTTCACTTTAGTGGCTTGGTGGTTAGATAGTAAGAGGCGCGTTGTTGCAGATCGGGTTTGAAGTGATTTAGAAGGTAGTGCATCAAGCGTAATGACAAGAATCTGTTTGCCCATCATGGACAGTATAGCAAAAGCCTCCATGCGAACCCGTAAACATAGTACTTGCTAGCTATAAAGATGCTCAACTGTTTGAGAAAGGAACTTACATCAGTGCCTTAGGTCCCAGCTGGATCAGAGAAGTCCTCATCCCCTGATGATATGAGCTCCTCACTTGCTATTGCGTTCTCTATCAGCATAGCAGCAGACTCCTTATCCTCGACCTCGAAGATAATCTTCTTGTATCTCTCATGGTCAAGCGATATCGTGATGCAGTTCTCTGGGTGATGCATCTCAAAGAACAGCCTTCCTTCCTTTGAGAGGAACAGGCCATCCTTAACGACATGAGGAAGGTCCGCACCGATCAACTTCATCGTCTTGAACTCATTCCAAGGGATTGTTTCAGTGGAAATAGAAACAATGTGCTTGAGGGGTATGTGGATGCTCCGTTTTATACTGAGAAACTCATCGATACCATGTAGTTCTAACACGAGGGCATCGCCCTCGATACGTACAGTTCCAGACACCTTGGTTCACATGAGATAGAGGGCGAGTTCTTTAGATAAGGCTTGGTTTATAGCAGAGAACGGGTCCAGCTTTCCCATTCCTTTGGTTCATCCTCAGTCGAAGGAACTATAAGCAGGGCACTTTCCAAACAACCCCGCTGGCAAGACCTTAGCAGTCTAGAGGTTGTTTACGATGCATTTTGAAGAGTCGGATGAAGAACGAATGTTCCGCGAGGCAGTGCGTGAGTTCGCTCAGAAATACGTCGCTCCCGAGTGGAAGAAGTATGATGAAGAGTCTCACGAGATTCCCAGGAGTCTCGTGAAGAAAATGGCAGAGCAGATGCTGTGGGCACCTACTGTGTCAGAGGAGAATGGTGGAGCCGGGCTCTCATGGGTAATGGCTTGTATTGCCGCAGAGGAACTTGCGAAGGCAGACCTCTCCATTGCGCTTCCAGTCATGTATCTCGTCGAGGCCTCATGGGCATTCATTTTCGACAGATACGGTACAGATGAGGCAAAGGCTGAGATCCTTCCAAAGGTCACTAGTGGAGATCTATTCTTTGGTATCGCTACTACCGAGCCTACTGGTGGATCAGACCTTGTCAACTCGACCAAGACCACTATCAAGCCAAAGGGTGATGGATATGTCATCAATGGTGAGAAGGTGTATATCTCAGGAGTCAATGAGTCAGAGAAGTATGGTGGTGTCTACTGGACACTTGCTAAATCAGACCTGAAAGGCGACCATAAGGCGTTCGACGCATTCATCCTTCCATTGAACATGGGTAACGGATTGAATCCGGGCATTACGACCACGCTCTTTGAGGACATGGGTCGAATGGGTGTCTCATGCGGTGGCTTCAATATCGAAGATGTCGAGATTCCCAAGCACTACTTGATCGGTGAACATGGCAAGGGCTTCTATCATGCCATGGAAGGCTTTAGCGCAGCCAGAGTGTTGATCGCTGCCACTTGTCTTGGTGCTGCACAGGCCTGCTTCGATATTGGTGTCGACTATGTCAAGCAACGCAAGCAGTTCGGTCGTCCGCTAGCAGCCTTTGAAGGAATTCAGTTCGAGGCTGTTGACTCATGGATGGCATTACAGGGAGATAGGCACTTGACCTATCACGCAGCTTGGATGATGGACGAGGTATACGGTAAGGGCAACAAGGCTTACAACAAGCTCGACATTGCCAAGTACACCGCTGCAGCCAAGTACAAGGCACCTCACGATGCGCTTGATATCATCACTCGTGCGATGACCTGGCATGGTGCGTTCGGCTACTCCAAGGAGTGTCCGCTCGAGGCTTCCTACAGAGGTGTTCGCTCATACACCGTTGGTGCTGAGGGTGGTAGCCATGTGCAGAAAATCGTTATGGCTAGGGAAATCTTCGGACCTGATTACTTGCCTTACAGACAAGAGAAGCAGATGTAGTTTCAAGTTTCAATCGAGAGAGGGTCTTCCTCTCTCTTTCATTCTTTGGTCAGTTAGGAGATTCTAAGAATGCAGTTGAATAGGCTAAGACCGCTCCCTGATGAACTCCTCGAACAAAGGGCGAATCCTTTCATCAAGCATATCAGACGTGATTCTCATACGGAAAGTATACTCCTCTTTGAACTTCCAGACCAGTTTCCCCTTTACCTTAACATAGTCAGTTTCATCGTGAGGCATCTCCGTTGAGATGTTGAACTCCATTGCTCCATCTTGATGTACACGCTCCAATTTGATGTGTGACGGAAAACGCCCCCTGAACCTAACGAACTCTACCAGTTGAGATGTCAGAATATCCACCGCCTCACTCTTCGTGATCGGAACGAGCCCATTGTGGTGTACTCTGAAATAGCAGATTTCAGACTCCTGTTCCCACAAACTCGCAGTTATGACAACGGCATCAACAGGAACACTGACATTTTTCACCTCTTGCGGCTTTCCCATGAGTGGTACATAATAACCTAAGGCTTCCTCTCGAATGTATTCAAAGGATTGCTTGTCAATATAGACGAAATCGAATACATCAACGCCTGAAGGAGAGGAGATTTCAACCACCTGCAGGTTATCCGTTACGGCAGGATCCTTCTCTTCATCGAATAGTACCTCCAATCCAAGTGGACCGTATCCCGGATAATCGGTAGGGACTTGAAGTTTGATGACATAGAGACCCCACCAGTCCATTATGTAGGGGCCCTTCTTCCTAATCAGCTGTGAATTAATGGTCCACCAGAACGGTAAAACGCCTTTGTCATACAGTTCCTTGATTCGATTTTGGAAGGTTCGCCAGTCCATAATCTCCGAGTTCGACTCATAGCAATTCTTGACATCTCTGCAGATTGATATGTAGTTCGTTAGTTTCCATTGGCCGCTCTTGTTCTTAGCCACCTGCAATGCTGTGGACTCGTCCCTACCGCCGCTCTTGATGTGTATTGTTGTCAGCCCAAGGTCATCCCTATCTTCGCTCATAACAGTCATTGTGAGCTTGCCCCTGTCAATCTGATAGTTGTTCTCAGAAGTCCCGCCGATATAGGAGCGTGCGATGTTCTTGTTCCCCCGGAAATGTCCTAGGCAGTTCTTGGCGATGTCGTCAAGCTTGAAACCAGAGGGAAACGAGCCATCCTCGATACAATGCCACTCGGCGATAACAACGGACATCATGGCTTCTGAAAGCTTGGGATCCTCCTCAGCATTGAGAGCAGCAATCAGGTAGTACATGATAGACTCCTCAGGAGAACCTGCGTCCTTCTCCCACTCACTCTTGAACTCCGAGAAGGAGGTGATCATCTTCTTGATGACTTCGGTCATCTGACAAAACCTCATTTACTGATTATCCAGCAATATAAAAGAATTCCTTCCAAGGTCTAGGTCACGATGTCATATAGGACCTAGAGGATCGTCATGGCACGGGAAATCTTCTGCCCTGACTATCTGGAGTAGGATTTGAATTATAGTGCAGATCATTGCAACAAGTATAGAGCCTTGCAGGATGGTTATCAATGTCGAGTACAAAATGACAAAGGCTCTCATAGGACAGACTCAGTTCCGAAGGAGCTTCGTCGAATTATATCAGAATCATCTAGTAGACCAGATTCAATCAGTATATCTTCTAGTTTTAGGCGCAGTGGGAAAATATTGCCAACAACTCTAGGATAGGAAACAAAATCCTCGATTGATTTGATGAAAGATGCTTCCTTTAGATCCCTTATAACCGGAATCACTTTACCTGGGTGATCAATAATCAGGCCTACATCTACGACTGGTTCGTTGGTGGTTATGCTAGACCACCAGAATTCCTCTGGGTATTTTTGGTACAAATCCATAATAATATCCTGTGCACTTGCTTGTGATGGATCAAAATGGATTTTCAATCGATATTCCATGTCTCCCAATGCGAATATATTATAACCAACAGTAATGTGGATGCCTTCGCCTTCTTCTAACTCGCGTAGGATTTTTCGGACCCGCCTTGGAGTAAAGCTTGTTCTCTGTGCAATTTGTGCAACTGGCATTCGAGCGTTTTCATATAAGCACCTCAGCACTCTTAACTGATGATGTGTGAATGTAACCTTCTTTCCTCGCGTATTCAAATGATAGTTGGGGGACTTATTTGGAAAAAGAAAGATAATAGGCCTCATTTCTACATCAACTGTGCCTTTGAGCTCTTCAAGATACTTCTTGAGACCTAATGCTTCAGAAACACCGGACACCATTGCCCAGTATTCATAACGCATATCACCAGTACGGTAAATCTCACATACAATACGTTGCTTGGCGACTTCTCTCATGAATTCCACTACTTTCTCAGTTCCATCTGTAGAAATCACACCATGTACATGTTCCGCGCCTAACATTTCCATGCTCACAATAACCACAAAGCCCACAAGCAATTTCTGCTCGAGAAGCCTATGGATTCGATTCTTGACAGTATTTGGTGAAGCACCGAGTTTTCGAGCTATCTTTTGGTAGCTCATCCGTCCATTGCCGCACAATTCGCAGATTAAGGCCCAATCCATCGAATCCAAACTACTCACCACGTTTCCGCTGACTAGGGAAACGAATCCAAGTTGTCAGAGAGATTTGAAAAGCATGTAAGCTACCTTGTTCCCAACAGCTTATGCAATTATATACGACGTTTTGTTAATAAAACTCCCTTCTAAGTGAATATTTTGCAATGAGTAATAGCTAATGTTGCTAATGTGCCCAGTTTTCTACCGTTTTTGCTACTAACGCCTCCCCATCCCTGATATTCTAGATGGTGGTACAATAGATTGCAATATACTAGTCGCAGCAAGCGACTTGGGGTATTGCATGAGTTCGAAACAACAACATTTGCAGATTTTCAGGAGAGGCGAGCCTGACAAGTACATAGCATATCCAGGTGATACATGATGAGTAGACAGGAAGAGCTTAGCAGCATCAGCCTCCTTGCAGGAGTGATACTGGTCATGGACTGGTCCCCTACACCAGAGTACATTATCGCAGCGACAGTCACTGTCTGCGTCCTGCTGATGCTCTATATAATGGTATACGGTGGTGGTGATGGAAAACAAGGAGTTCGCTCTCAGGTTCCACCGGCGGGTCCTGAAACCGCAACAGATTTTCAATGTATGATGGTTGCAGTGCCCATATGAGCGGCGAGACTATTTGGTACGAGTCAGTACCATTTTCAGGAGCTCCTCATTACGAACCAGGAACCTTCAGAATCAACTAGAACCAACCAAGTTGCAACGAAATGCGAAGCTCGGAGGCGCATGGTGTAAATCAAGATGCCTCTCCTTTTTTCCCACTGCTGCGCTCAATTGCTCCGAACCAAACCTAATTTGTTATAGGAGAGGAGTGTATGTACTTGGTAGTATTGCCAATAAACCACGCCATGATTTGAAGTGCTGGTGAGCAGTGATAATGACCATTGTATCCATTGTACAAAACGATCATATTAGGACCGCTGTTGAAGAATCAGTTAAATTGCTTGGCGGGGTTGAGAGTTTTGTACAACCTCAGGATAAAGTGGTAATTAAACCAAACCTAGTTTTCGGTTTGCCGCCATTTACAGGATTCACAACGGACCCACCAGTTGTTCAAGCCATTATTGAACTGTGTCAAGACGCGGGCGCTTTTGATGTGACGATAGCTGAGGGGTCAAGTTGTATTGATACCAAGCTGGCATTCAGAGTATGTGGATATGTAGAGTTAGCTGAGAAATATGGTGTGAAGTTAGTAGACTTGAATGAGAGTCCGACAAGAGATGTTGCTGTCCCAAAGGGTCAGTCTATCCATGAGCTTCAAATTCCAAGAGTCATACTTGATTGCGATGCGCTAATCAACATGCCAAAGCTCAAGCTATACAAACCGGTTTCAGAAAAGAGTGAATGGGCTAGCTTGGCAGTCAAGAATCTTATGGGAGCCCTTCCTGGTAGGGGAGAATTCTCACACAATCGGCCTTCGGGATTCTGTCTTCAACTCTCCCAGGAGTTCTTGAGCACGGAGGGTAAGTACTACCATTCCGCCTATCGTCAATGGTGGAGTCCAAGTGGAGAAAAAAAACGAATTCATAGGAATCTTGGTCAAGGATTGGTCGACCTTAACATGGCACTCAGACCAACTCTCAACATTATTGATGGCATAATTGTAAGCAGTGATGTGGATATGACAAAGACGGTAGGTCAAGAGCCATTTGATCTCAGTACAATCCTTTGTAGTCAGGATCCTCTTGCTCTTGATTTCATCGCAGTAAAAATCGCTGGGTTGAATCCTTTTAATATATCATATCTCAAACACGCAGCAGAGAGAGGGTTGGGCGAATCAGACTACAATTGCATTCAAGTGCTTGGAACTCCAATAGCTACAATAATCGAGGCTTGGGAAAAAGAACTGAAAATTCATGGATAACCAAACCACAGAAAAAAGAGCCAGTTCGGTTTTGCGTAATTATTGACACAATGAATATCATCATCACGACTTCCTCGGTCCTGATGATTTGCCATTCCAACCAGAGGAACAGATTTAGTTGTCACAGGCAGAGAAATCTTCGGACCTGACTGCCTGCCGTACAGACAAGAGTAGCAGATGTAATTCTGATAGTTTCAAGGGAGCGTAAGAGCTCCCTCTTTCTTCTTTCGCAAGATGACGAAGGCTCCTAAACAAAATACCAAAGTTGCCAAAATCACGGGGGAGATAAATACTAGGAAATCGTCAACCTGTGAATAACTCTGAGTTAAATTGCCAGCAATAACGATCACACCGGAGCTTCCTGTAGTTTCGAAGTAAATTGACGAAAATGATTCATTATGGCTTTCAGAGAAATCGAGAAGGTTACCATCGATCATGACCCTGTATGGATTTGGTAGAATCTCTCGCGGGAAGGTCACGTTGCAGTATCCTAGAGAGTTGTCACTGCTACTTATTATGAACCTGAGTTGATTCGCAGATTCGTTCATTGTGAATTCATGAACGCTAAGGTTTGTATCTATACTATTGAAGATGCATAATTCTGAATGAAATTTCCTAAATTCCTTCAAGGAGGGTTTTGCATCATAATCATTGTGAAAGACAGAGAAGTGAGGAAAAATAGCAGATTCTAAATCAGGTCGAGTTTCTGGAAGATGATAGTCAGGTGCATAGTAGAAGGCGCCCACAAGATTCTCGAAATTGTAAACCCATCTCAGAAAATCCTCAATGAATCTAGCTTGGCCTTCATCAGTTAATGGATATTCATCAACAGCTTTGTTATATTCAGCCATTGTAGAGCTAGGCGCACTAGGATATGCGTATTCAGTGATCAGAATATCCAAATCAAGTCTAGTGAGCTCTTCAATGCATAACTTGAGACTAGAGAATGTAGCCTGCTCATTATCTCCTTGCCAAGTCGGATAGAAACTGAGACCTGCAAAGTCGAAAGGGACACTCCTATCAAGCATAAATTGAAAGAATTCTCGCACAAATGAAGGGCGGTTAGATATTGCCATATGCAATTGTATCTTAGCATCAGGATCAGCTCGCTTTATCCCTGCAATTGCACCTTTCAACATCGTTGCTTCACTAGCCCATGTGTTGCTCTTCAGCCAATTAGTATCAAACCAATCAACGGAACCATCAATTGGAGGCCGCTCATCCACAATACCAAAATCAATCTCATTTCCAGCATCATATAATCCGATTTCTATCCCTTGACTCTGATAATAGTCAACAATAAAGAAGCATGAATCATTCAATGCTTGAGCTTTTTCGTTTATCGACATATTCTCCATCCAAGGAGGACACGGCTGCTGACCAGCGTGAGCAGGCATATGACTTAGAAAGAAGAAGAGATTTGAATTCATGCCATTCTCCTGAGAAGCTCTCAAAACTTCAGCTGAGTAATAAACACTACACCATGAATCAGTCGATTGAAGGTCTGAATTGTTGTCAAATCGTACGCCAACACGGTTCCATGACACACCATTAGTTGAAAGTGCTTCTAGAGGATCTACTTGACTCCAAAATCCACCCCAGTTCTTAAGCCCTAACCAATCATCTGCTTGAACACCAATAAAGAAGTCCTTCGGACTCTCAAGCGGACCATGAGAAGTAATTGTGTTGGAGATAGATGTGAGGTTAGTGAGCGCCAGCAGAATAATCAAACATGTTGACAGGTACTTCAACTGATACACCCTAAATGCTTCCTAAAGGAGTTATATGACGATGCATACGAATAAATTTTCGGGAATAAGAGATGAATAATTGTCATGGCAAGAGAAATCTTCGGACTTGACTATCTGCCATACAGGCAAGAGAAGGGAATGTAGTATGATTGCGGAATAGTATGCTTTTTCCCCTTTTCTTCCTTCGCATCCAATATGATTCTGCGATTTTATTGGTTGATGGACCTGAAGAGGAAAAATTAAGATAAGTTAAAAGTATATTTGACCTAAAGCAAAGAAGGTGGAGTGAGATTAATGTCAAAGATTGAGAATCCGCCCAGAATTGCTGTATGCCCTTATTGTGGAGCTTCTATCTATGGGTCTCAAGTACCCTTCGGTTGGACAGAATGGAATTGTGATAATGCTAAATGTCAAAGCAAATGGCATAGAGGTGTTTTCATGGTTCTTTCTTTTATCGTCGCGAGTCGTGATAAAAGGGGATTAGGAAAAAACAGAGGTGTCATGTGGAATATAAGATATAATACGAATGAGAATGAAGGGGTTGTTAGTTTCAAAACATTCAATAGAAGCATCCTATTGAAACACAAAGATGTATTGCTTCTATCATTTAAGAAACACTCTAAGGGATTATTCGATAAGCAATGGACAGGCGAATGGAAAAGAGAACCCGGCAAACTAGTCAATGTCAACCTAAACACTACATGGAATATATGATCAGTGAATCATGCTGTTAATCATAGCTCGACTTCAGGAAATTCGTAAAGAAACCACGATGAAGTTGCGTAATGCAGAATACTCACGGTTCAATTGGGAGTGTGTACACCATGATCGTCATGGCACGGGAAATTTTCGGACCAGATTATTTGCCTTACAGACAAGAGAAACAGAGGTAAAGAATATTCAGTTTCAAGGGAGCTTCGTGCTCCCTCATTCCTCTTTTCATACAACAATGGTCTTTGATACCCAAATTCATTCCCATTGTATGCCTAAAAAAGATGGATTGATATCCATTCATTTCATACACTCTATCTGAATTCTTACATGATATTATAAGAAGTGATTGAAGATGGGAAAGAGAGGTGTTGCCAGTGGCGTTTTGGTTCTCTTATTCGGTTTGCTCCTAGTTATCGACGACCTCCACGATTTTGTAGCAGGTACGGACTTTCTGCACTTTTTGCCAGACTTCGATCCGTACTTCATCATGGGATTTCAATTGCACCATCTCTACATTGGTGCCCTGATTATGATCATCGGACTAGTGATAGCAGCCAAGTATCGGGACTAATAGGTCAAGTCAAGCATTCCTCATCAGTAAGTGGTTACTACAGATTGAACCAATAATAAGACTACTCTACTGTACAGGCAAGAGAAGCAGATGTAATTCTTATTTTCAAAAAAGGGGTGTTATGAGCCCCTTTTTTCTCTCTTTTTCTTGTGCCCATTTATCAAACGTCGGACATCACGTACATCTATGGTATATCCATATTCGTCATACAATGATGAATATTACTGGATTCCTGTTCCCTCTACTGCGATATGGGATTTTTTGAAAATGAACAAGCTCTTTGTTCATAAAGCTACCATTATCCTTATAGACTTCATTAGCATATATTTTGGAGGTACTTCGGTACCGGTGGTTGGAGATAAAAAAAGATAGAAGAATACTCGTTGTAGTGTACTTCATGGTTCCCATGTTTATCATGACGATGTTCCTTCCCATACTTGTGAACATCCAACAGATGGAGTTGGCGAACCAAAACGAAAAGAATGTATTGCTCTTTCAAAGAGTGATACAGAGAAAAATGGGGTTGATGACTCCTGTTTCAACGTCAGATGCCGTTCACGTAGATTACGATGCGGTAATGGAAGTCCTAGATGATATCCCAGTTGCATACCTCATCAAAGATACTGCTACTGGCTCTGCTGCTACCATTAGCAAGTTACAGAGCTTCTTGAGTGGTACAGACAGAGCGCATATAGCGGCTCATGGCTCTTGGACTTCAGGGTATTCAGTCGTTGACTTGTATGGTACGGATCTAAAGTACTCAGTTGTACACCTATGGGGAAATCAAGGCTTGAGATGCAAGGTACTTGTCCTCAGCGCATGTAATAGCATGGGCCATGATGGAACACAAAGCAATACTCTTGCAGCAGAGATTATCGCTAAATCCGGAATTCTGCAAGTCATCGGCTATAAAGACGTTGTCGATGCAGGAGGTGCTGCGATATATGCTGGAATCTTCTGGCAGCAACATCTCTGGGCAAATGGAGCGAGTGGTGGAGTTTCGTCAGATGATGCATATGATGCTGCAAAGAATTCGTTACTTGAAGTGGTTGAGAATCAAGCCATTGAGATGCTTTGGGTGGCACTTCTTACAGGAATCATAATTGGAGTCATAGGTACAGTCCTTGAGGGTTTGGGCTTTCCAGGTCTTCAAGTTAGTATTTTCCTTCTGGTG
>JAEORN010000202.1 GCA_016840825.1 Candidatus Thorarchaeota archaeon
AAGGGAGGAACCTGCAGACCAACATTCCTAGCCGCTCGTCTGAGTTTCTCGGTTCTTTTGTATGCCCTTACAAGCCTAATTCCAGCTCTAATATATCGGGGGTTACGTAGAACCCATGGTACAAAAAGTCGGGACATATTGGGATCCAACCCATCGAGGACGTTCTCCATCTGATTTGATGCTTCCATCCCATTTGCGTGCTTCTTTACAGTTGTTAGCATTGTTCTTACCCGATTGTCTTTGGCGCTGTTAAATTCTCATTGTGAAACAATATAAATGTTTGGCGAATAGCAAACGTTACACTTTCACAAAACGTTTAAATCGTTTCAACTTGTATATTATTCACGCGTCATCCATGTTATCGCACATGGGGAGCTGGTATTCAATGAAGAAAGTTCTAATTATATACGATACGTTATTTGGGAATACAAGAAAGCTAGCACTGGAGATTGCATCAGGAATTCAAATGCACGAAGATATCAGCACGCAAGTGACACATGCCAAGGAGCTAGAATCAGAGGATCTCTCAGAATATGCAGGCATTCTTTTTGGCGGCCCCACACGAGCATTCAGGGCAACACGAGGTGCCATGAATTCAATTAAGTGGGCAATCAAGAGGGGTCTTGATGGAAAGGTTGTTTCTACATTTGGGACCTACATGGTAGGTGACCAATCTCGTGGTGTACAAGGGATGGATAAGAGGCTGAGACAAGACATGCTGGATGCCAAGGTACTTGCCCCTGGATTTTCAGCGAAGGTTGATGGGCCTCGTGGTCCAATAGCAACAGGGGAAATTCCTAGAGCACAAGAGTGGGGACATGCATTCGGTCAAAGCCTGCTTACTATGCAGGACCAAGGATGAATCATCCACCCTATTGATATACTCCACACTAGATAGCTCTAATCATGACCACCACTGTACATCAGGGCGATCTTGAGAAAGCAGGATTGTTGCTTGCAGCTTTCTCAGGTATAATCCATTTCATAAATGGAATGCGTTTCGTTTTCTTTGGAGCACCCCTTCGATCAATCATGCTAGCAGCTGGAACAATCATTCTTCTGACGGGATTGATTCTTGGATGTGCAGTTCTGGTAGGAATCCTTGTCTATTGGAAATTCAAAGTGACAGGTGCACTAATGATCCTCCTTGCTTCTATTTGGGGAATCTTAGTAAGTGGTGCATTCTATTTTGGACCCATACTTGGAGTGTTTTCAGCGGCACTGCTTTTGTACGCTCAGAAATCTCAGATTCATCAACGCCAAGCAATTGCGATGCTAATTATTGGCTCCATTATCCTGGCACCTCTATTTTTGTCAATCAGCAACCAATCTTCAGGCTATCAGTATTTGACAGTGAATGGTATCCAACGGCAGTATCTAATCCACGTTCCTGAATCATATGACGGTTCAGAACAAGTTCCACTGCTTATTGCACTTCATGGAGGAGGGGGTGATGCTAGGAACATCCAGAAGTCATATGGTTTTGATGAGATTTCTGAGCAGTACGGATTCATTGTCGTCTATCCTGATGGAACTGGCGATTTGAGATACTCCCTCCATACTTGGAACTCGGGGTATATCGATGCTTATGCCTCAAGGAATGGGATAGATGATGTGGAATTTATCTTCCAATTAATCCTTCATCTGGAGTCTGAGTATCAAATTAATACCTCAGCTATCTATATGACAGGACACTCGAATGGTGCGATGATGACTTACAGATTTGGAGCAGAGCATCCAGAGATGCTAAGAGGTATTGCACCTGTTTCAGGTGCTGTAGGTGGTCAGGTAACGGAGGATGCAGAAGTCTACATCATCCCTGAACCAAGCCAATCTCTCTCTGTTGTCCATGTCCATGGCTTACTCGATGAGCAGGTACTCTACTCAGGGGGAAAGGGAGAGAAGGGATTTCTTGCAGAGCGAGTGGATCTCTCAGTGAACGACTCAATAGCATTCTGGGTTGAGCATAACAACTGCTCGGGGACACCAATAATTGAAACATCAAGCGATGATAGGATTGCACTATGGCGATTCGTGGGCGGGTCGCAGAGCACAGAAGTGCTATTAGTCACACTCTTTCATGGCAATCATTCATGGCTCAATATGACCGGAGAGGTTGCAGGCGAGGAGTTCATAGGGACGAGTCTATCCGAGATGATTTGGCTCTTGCTCGTGGGATTATGATTTCTTTTCTCACCTATCTACGTCTGATGATGAAGATAATGACAACTGCAATCACTGCGACAGTTACACCCCCGAGGACGAGGGGGATGTAAGTGATGCCGTAGATGAAGTTGATAGAGAAACGGGAATATCCAACGTAGTCGTTGCCTATCTCAATTTGGAAGTTCGTCCCCGCTAAGCTGTCATCGAACTGGAGTTCAACATCAGTCGTTACAGTCGAATCAGCATCTATACTGGGAATACTACCAAGAATAGTTCCGTTCAAGAGCCTAATTGATACAGGGTCAATTGTCTTGATTCTTGGACTGAGGTCGGTGACAGTAAGACTGGTGTTGATAGCAGTGCCTGAGGTTGAGGTCGCATTCAATTGCACAGATAGACGGGGTGTCTGTTCAAGGAGATATTCGAATGTAGGAATAAGCTCTAACCACAATTTATTGATTGCAGACTCGTAGGGAGAAAATATTTCGAAAAGGCTCCGCCATTCCATAATCACATGAGTGTCATTCTCAAAGATGACAGAATACATCTCTTCTGAAAAACCCGTCGCATTCTGGTAGATTTCCAGTGATAGTGGTGCTAAGCACTCCCGGGATTCATACATCCATGCATCCCAACCACCAGGTGTAGCTGCTAAATCTTCACTCATCCCAGCCATGGAAGCACCATATCGATTCAGTCGGTTATAGCTGGAAGGCATGATATCAGAAAGATCATCCCAGATAAGAGAGAAGAGCTCTTCATCTGCTGGTAAACCAGTATCGTTTGTTGGGAAGAAAGTACCATTGATACCAGTGTGCAATGAATATGCCATTGCGAAATCATGCTCAAGGGCGAAGTCGCGAAAAGCCCGAGTTTCAGGCTCTGAGAATCCAGACGTACCTTGATATGTCTGACTCAATGGATTAGTGAGTGAGGGATGGTCGATTCCCCAATTAGCGTCATAATTACGATTCAAGTCCACAAGCCCTACAAAGTCTTCATTCACGAGACCGTCGCCATCATTATCTATTCCCTCATAGTAATCGTAAAGCCAAACCAAGCCACCCTCACCATCTTTCTCATACATCTCATAAAGGGACATAATACCATCACCATTGATATCTTCCCTATCGTCCTCATCGAAAAGTCCGTCGCCATCATCATCATATGGATGCATATTCTTTCTAAGAAATGGAGAGCCAGTGATGTAGATCCAATCCAAGGTTTCAGGGTTGAGTGTTGGAATCACATAGATTTCCTGAGTGTCGACAAATTGAGTTATATCATCATCAATACCATAGTTATTGACCAGCCAGAGTATGAAGCGCAAAGCAACCTCAACGGTTACCTTTTCTCTCCCATGATGATGAGCGACGACTAATGTCTTTGACTTCTGCTGAGGAGCATTCTCATTTGTAACGCAAACACTGTTGATGATGAAGTTGTGATAGGATTGGCCAATCTCCTCGACTTTAATGAGACTGGGCACGCTAAGTTGGATATTATCAAGCTCTTCCTCAAGCATTGATACATTATGGTATGCATCAGGATAGAGTAATGATACATCACTCCAAGTCCTATTTATGGAGGGACTTTGTACAGGGATAATGAGAGGTGTTTCAGCTCCAACAAATGATGGAGAATAAACCAAGGTTAAGAGCATCATAGTGAGAGCACTCAGTAAAATAACGCGGCGACTAAAATTATAGAATTTCAGGACGCATGGCCTCCTCAAATGAAGTTCATATGCGATACTTCCAGCCCTATTTAACCATTCTGAGATTTATAGGGTAATGAATGCTACGCGAAATCTACAAGAACCAGTCTATCTGAGTTAGCATGGCTTTCGCTCACAGAATAATCAACTTCACACTTTCGTGACAGGAAAAAGATCCAGTAGCTCCTCCATATGATCAATCACAATTAGGTCCTCAGATGCCCATCCAGCTTCTTCCTTATCGCACCATACGATCAGTATCGGAAGGAAATCTGCCCTTCTTGCCGCTCCAACATCATGCTCCACCTTATCTCCGACATAGGCGCATTTTCTTGGATTTACTCCCAACTTTGAGGCAGCTTGAAGAAGCATGAAGGGAGAAGGTTTTCTATAGCCAGGAACACAGGAATACTCGATTGCATCAAAAAGATGTTCAATCTTCGCTGAATCAAGATGTGGGATTGGATCATTGCGTCTGTTGGAAGCTATCCCCAATCGATACCCTCGATCGTAAAGGGTTTGTAGTACTGGTCTACAGGATTCCAAGAACTTGGGCTTTGTCTTGCTATACGCTTCCTCCCAAGCAGTGTGAGATCTCCAAGCCATTTCCTGTAGATTCCCCTCAACTCCGAGTTCTTGTAAAATGATTCTATCATACTCCACTGAGTCATCAAAAGAGGGTAACCAATACGGATTGACATTCTCTTGAACTAGACGTCGGTCAAATAGATTGTCGACTCTCTTCGCGATGGCAAGAATTTCAGAATCAGTGATATTAGCGAATTCGTGAAGATTGAGTTCTTTCAAAATGAATCTGGTCATGATGACAATCTCTCTGGGAGTGTCGTAAAGTGTTCCCCCCATATCGAACACAATCGCATTGATTCCATCTTTTATCATAAGGACCACTCGCAAATGAATCTAATATGTCAAACTAATGCAAGGATTTCAATAATATGCTGCGATGTGATATCAGTACGAGATGGCAGACATACCGTTCAGACTACTTCTAGGAATACGTCTATCACGCTTTCAATGAATGCAGGATCTTTATACTGAGGAGAATACTCACTCACCATTATCAGATTACGAACATCCGCACGTGTAGTTAGTTCGAGACCAAGGTCTAAACACAGAGATAGTAACTTGGCAACTTCTTGTTCGACACAGAATATGCAGGCCTCTTCTGCTTCAGTGCTCAATATTTCACCTTCAAAGAATAATTCGGAATGAAATACATTAAAGGTGTGCATCAAGGCATGTTTGATGGAGAATGATTAGGAGTGTAAAATGGTATACTTCTAGGTGATTAGTACAAAAATGACCGGACTATTTGAAGGTAGCTTCTCAAATTCAAATGTATAGAGTAATGATTCAAGAAGAAAAAGAGGAAGGGGAGATATCTCCCCTTGAACTAGTATTATCTGTTCCTCATCAAGACATAGCCACCAATGAGGATTACAACAGCTGCACCAACTGCACCAGCAACAATTGCAAGAGTTAGATCAGGGAGAGCTGAATCATCTGGTTCAGTACCTGAATCATCAGTCCTCGCAGGACCAAAGAAGTAATTTGGATTGTAGGTCAACTCGGTGAACTCTCCTGCGATATATTCTGATACGTTGAACGGACCTGATGTGACCATCGGTTCATTTGGTGGATCAGGATTCCAGAGATTCCAATTCTCAGCACCAATATCCTCAAAAACGTGTTTTGGTAGAATTGGTTTATATCCCACAGTATGCAGATGCCAGTAGGATTCGGTTTCGAAATCAACAATTACGGTATATGGAGTTGGTGCAAATGCAGCAGTCATCTCGTTGAGATTTGCACCTTGGGGATTACCAGGACCGTCCCGATAGAAATTCAAGGTGAATGCTACGTCTTCAGCTGTCAATGGTAAGCCATCGCTCCAAGTCGCATTCTGAATTATGTCAAATGTGAAACGAGAGTAGCCTTCCGGTATACTAGGGTTATCAGCATGTGTTTCAATCATATAGGATTCTGCCAACCACATTACATCCAAACCATCAGGGCCAGGTTGAATTAACGAGTCATACAGCATAGTCAAGACATTATTTGTATATGCAGAGGTAGAAACCATATTGTTGAATGTGTCTATATCTAAAGGATTACTCCAACGCATTGTCCCTCCGAATGGACCACCAACACTCTCCTTAAGGTGTGCTTTATAATTAGTCCACCAACCTGGAACTCCATCGATAGGTGAGTTGACCCAGCCTTCAAATCTATCAGTTCTATATGCAGAAAGAAGGATGTTCTCATAACAGACAATTTCAGGGCATTCATAAACCCAAATCTTTTGCATCTCTCGAGCTGCTTCTAAAACGTCTTCATAATCAGTTGCATGGAGGAGTTGGTCCCTCCATGAATCATATGATTCGTTCTTAAAAGCTGGTGAATTCCAGAATGGTTCATCAGCATACTCAGACCAATAATTGTATGCCAACCAGTTCACATCAAAATTAGTAAAGCTGACACCTAAGAAAACTATGTCAAAATCACCATGGTAGTTGAGGCGGCTGAGATATTCATAGAAATCTGTCGAAACAGAGTTGGCATCAATATCCATGGCTTTCAAAGCTGCCTCTGTCAACTCTCCTACCTCGATAGCTATGCCAGATGATGATGAGCATTCAACTAGCACATCAAAATCAGATCCATCGGGGGCTTCTCTGAATCCATCTTCATCTATGTCGATAAAACCTGCTCTATCCAACAGTTCATTCCCCAACACAACATTGGATTCATAGTATGTATAGGGTAATTGACCTTCAATTGAGAATGGATTTACTTGTGCGACAACACTGTCCTGAGGAACTGAGAGACCATCCCAAACATCATCTGAGATTGCCTCTTTATCAAGAGCGAATGCAAGGGCTCTCCTAAAGGCAGTAATGTTATACGGATACTTAGCTGTGTTGATTGTCAGGTATCCATACCCATTTCGCAATACATTTGCCACATCGATATCTTCAGCTTCCAATAGTGTATCAAGGAAACTTGGATCAACCATATCACCGATTAGGTCGATGTCATCATCTTGCAGTGAAAGAACTTGCTGGTCATCCTGTGTAATTACGTTGTAGAGAATTTTCTCGACAAAAGGCCCAGATTTTACACTATCGTAGATATTCGTTTGAGCATCTACAAAAAGTGGTGAAACGGCCATCAGGATAAATGCAGCAATTGTGAATCCTGCAATTATTCTATTTCTCTTCATCTTTTAATGCTCCGTTTTTCGAGTCGAAGTCGGAGGTGTTTTGGAGATGACTCAAATTCATTCAAAGGAGCTTGAAATGGATAAGACTGCAATCCGCACCCATTGTATTATTTCGGACTGCATTCAGTCCTCATTAGATACAGAATGCTTCAACCTCCTTCAATTGAGTTGATTCCAAATCATCTCATGATATAGAATAGAGAAGGAGAATATAATCAAAGACATCAATGTAGGAGAAATTGCAGTGACTTCTAGTACTGAAGATACGCAAAGAATGGCCGAGAGTATCGTCATTTACAGAAGGAATGAATTCCTATGTACTAAATGACGCGATTAATCTCGAACACCAAGAATAACGAGATCTTCCAATGCCTCGATTCCTCTCATCTTATTGCTTTCCATGGCTAGATATTGATTTTCACTAAGCTCTACCTTGGCATCACCATCGGTAATGACTGCTCTTCCTTTTAGAACAAAGAAGAATGCGGAATGATTTGCATTATGCGGGGGGATTTGAGCTCCTTTTCCTAATACAATCCTCATGACTTTGTAATGATTTGCCTGAGCGATAGGTTTTGCATCAGGGCCTTTTGATGAGAATACTAGGTTTTCGAAGATGTCTCCTGAAAGCATTATAATTCACAACGAACATAGGGTATATTATAATATAAACAATAGTTAATATACCAAGTGAATATCAAGGATGCCCTATCCATTGCTGACATTAGTTGGAGCTAATCATGTTCTAGGAATAGCTGGCTTACCATGTATCGTAGTGAACAATGGATTCGTCATATCGGTCCTCAGAAGACTTCGTTTCAGCTGGATGCCCTATAGGAACAACCGCTAAGGGAACAATAGTCTTAGGCAATTCAAAGAACTCCTGTATCATCTTTACACGCTCTTCGATTGGATAGATCTCAAGCCAGAGCCCTCCAAGTCCAAGCCCATGAATTGCCAATAACATGTTAAGGGTCGCATTTGCACAATCCATCTGCCATCTCAACGCCCACTTTTCGCGATCTTTATCATGACAAACGATTATTGCCACTGGAACATCACGGAGCATCGTGGCATATGGATAGGATTCTATAATTTTCTCAATCTGATCCCGATCACGAACAACTACGAATTGCCACTGACGTTGATCCCCAGAGGTAGGTGCACACATGCCAGCCTTCAGAATCTGTTTTACAGTTTCTGAGGATACATCACCCATGGTATATTTCCGAATGCTTCGTCGCGTATATAATGCTTCAAGAATCTCCATGAACTTTTGAATCAGTAACCTTTCTTATAAGCAAGATTTTCGTAGCAAGGTAATGTTGCGCTCTTCTTGCGGGTATATAACAAGATGAATCCAAATTTGGTATGAGTTATAGGTGATTCTATTGACGAACGAACCAAATTTAGAACTCGCTAGGGAATTGCTCGCGAACCCAAAATATCCACGGACAACAACATATGATCCTGAATGGATGGTTAGCTTGGACATGGGTTGTCCGACTCTTTGGCTTCTAGAACGACTCTGTGAGAAGATGGAATTAGTGCCAAATATGCGGTTGTTGGACTTAGGCTGTGGAAAGGCAGGAGGGTCTATTTTTCTCGCTAAGGAATTTGGTGTTCAAGTGTGGGCAGTTGACATTGGAGTAAGTCAAAGTGAAAATTGGGAACGCATTAGGGAGCAGGGACTAGAGGATTCTGTATTTCCACTTAGAGCTGATGCACGTGAATTACCCTTTCCTAGAGATTTCTTCGATGCGATAATATGCGTAAACTCTCTGTTCTTCTTTGCTACAGATGATGTCTACCTGAAGCATCATTTGATACCAAGGGTCAAGGTGGGCGGCCAGATTGGTAGTGTTGTTCCAGGGTTCTATAATGAATTCGAAGGAGATGTGCCGAATACCATTCCAGATTACCTCCAGAAGTATTGGGAGTCATGTATGTTGTATACTTGGCATTCTGCAGAATGGTGGAAAAGACATTGGCTAAAGACCAGTTCAGTGAATGTAGAAGTTGCAGATAACTTCCAAGAGAATGAAGGATATCAGACATATCTCGATTGGGAACGGATCATCGGATATCCGCAGAAAATTGCAGAGGACGATGCTGGAAGAAATATTACATTTGAACGGTTAGTTGTTCAGAGGACGAAATGAATACTACGCTGCTTGCATGAAAGCCTCAATGACTTCTTCAATAAAGATAAGATCTTCATTCATGGAGGAAAAATCACTAATCCTGATAAGATTCAAGACATCTTCTCGAGTTTTTGGCTCAATTCCCAAGTCCATGCTTAATGACAGAAGCTTGTTTACCTCAAGCTGAACGCATAAGGTACATGGTTGATATTTTGATACACTCATTTTCCATCGTTTTTCCTAGTGCGCTGCGCTTTTTTGGAATACAAATCTATGATAAAAATGTATATGTACGGAAAAAAAGAGGTTTGTATATCAATTACATTAGACACGATTTCTCGAATGGCTCTGCATTAAAAGATAATCTAATCATATACACTATGACTGTTAATGTGATAATCATGTCAGATGATAACAATTCAACAGGGTATCAACCCAGAACAAAACCATTCTATACTTTCCCGCAATATGCTGCGATAACATTCATCCTCTCCCCAATCATAGGATACTTTCTAGCCTTTTATGGATTCATCCCATTCGATCCAGTACATACTGCACTAGCAGCCCTAGCTTTCGCCTTTGTCTATGTAGGATACAGAGGATACTACTGGAAAATCTATAGAAGAGATGAAAGAAACGGAGCAAGGGAGTAGCTCAGTCTTCAATTCGATTGAATCTCATTGATTAAGGCAGTTTCTCTATGCATTTCAGAGGTTGTTGCATAAGGTGTGCGTGGGAGCATTGATCAGCTATTTGCTCCCACTTAGAAACTAGGGGTTATGTTATTCTAAAAGGAGTAATCCAACATTATCTTGGAGTTGATGTTTTTGGCTTTTGCTTCTGAACTTCCTTCTTTGGAGGAGTTACTGGCTTCTTGTCCTTAGACATGTTTTCACCTCTATGGACGGATAAAGGATCCTTTGCCTAGGAGAGTATGAAATCATTGTCCGGGAGAATTTCTGATTTCTACAGACTGTACAAAAGCAACCTCAGATACGTCATAGTATCACTTGGATATAACCCTTATCCTGAATTTTAGGGCTCTAATATGGCTGTTTTGATTAATTAAAGAACAGATATGTTAGAAAATACGTGAACTGGATTCACAAAGAAGAAGGAAAGAGATGTCACTCGATATAGAAGGAATAAACAAGCTAGGACTCATGGAAACAGAATCTTGTTTATACTAATGTAACAATGCTGTCAAACACATCATACAATTTCGAACATATTTCCAGTAGTGACATCTCTAGGAATAAGAGATCGCTGCGAGATATTAAGGACGAGCACATCTGCAAATAGATTTGCATTGATTGTACTGAATTATCCCATATTTCCAGTTGAGTGAAAATCAATAAAATGAAGATAGAATCTGACCAAAAATCAATTGAGCCATACGTCCGATATTAGCTAAATTAAACGGTAAGATAAGATGAAAGGTCATCTTCGCGATTATCACTTATATCAAGAATTTCCTTTACCTCATCATCAACCTGAAGAGGTAATGATAACGATAGATGACTAACAATCCCTCGAAGCTCTGCAACTCTAGTAGGATTCACAGAGTATGACACATTTCGCATATCCTTTAGATCTGGTGCTTTCGTCACAAGATCT
>JAEORN010000203.1 GCA_016840825.1 Candidatus Thorarchaeota archaeon
ATGTAAAGCATTCCGCTTCGGGTTTCATAGGGCTCGTCAAACATTCCACCACTCATACAGCTAGCGAAAATAGCTGCAATGTGGTTGGACTCCATCTCAGCGAACTTGCTTGCCATATAGGAATCAGGTATTGCACGGAGATCCCAGGATACTAGGCACTCATCATAGCCATCAGACTCGATATCTGTGTCCCAGCTACCGTCCTGTGTATTTGAGCCGTGTCCTGAGTAGAAGAAGACGACTTCAGAGTTTGGCCCTTCATGTGCAATTAGCCAGTCCATAAGCAAGTAGAAGTTATCACGTGTGCCGGCGCTGTTCAATGCGAGGGCATAGTTGTAACCTTTTGCTTCAAGAACTTGCTTCATCTCAAGGGCGTCATTGTGAGGATTCCATAGATCGGATGATTGTCCATCATAATCGGATATGCCTATAATGACGGCCCATTTGTCCTGTCCAGAGCTGGTATAGTAAATAATGGGCTCAGGTTCACCTCCACTCGGAGGTCCTCCTTGCCCAGGACCTTTCAGAATCAACTTGTTGTCAACAGCGACAGCAAGTGAAGGAAGGAGAAGACCCAACGTCAGACCGAACAGGAGCATGGCTGCGATAGTTTTCTTCATGGTTTTCACCGCTACTTGTCTCTCAATCTCCCAACCAGTGGATCGCGAGTTGCACGAGAAACTGCTCTTTTGTGTGCGAACACTCCTAATAAAGCTACCGAGAAAAGAAAGTATTTTATAAGGTTTATTTTCTTTTATAATGAAAGTACACTTATAAGAAGCGTTTGGAATCTCAAAGAACTAGAAATGATGGTGGAGTAAATGAAGAGATCACTACTGCCAATAATCCTCGTGGCGGGACTTTTAGTCCTGATGACTGCACCCACTGCTCAAGCGGGTGTAGTGAGAGTTGCAGAAGCTGATTATGTTAGCATTTTCGATGCATATTATACAGATCTGGATGGTGACGGCTATGAGGATGATATCAAGCTCTTGATCGAATTCTCATTCCCGACAGTAGAACCTGTTCGAATTGATTTGAACATCTGGATAGAGCTGCCATCAGGTTTGACATTTAACTTCAGGGTATCGGTGTGGCGAGCACCGAATGACTCCATCCTCAATATCGATTGCATAGATATGGCGATTGAATCTGGTTGGTATACTGTATATCTCGTGACATCCGTGATGGGTTCAGGAGGAGGAAAGTACTACATTACAGATTCTTTGATGTTCGATCCTCCGAGTGAAGGAGGTAATGGTCTGCCTGCTGTATATGCATACTTCTGAGATTCCATACGTGAGATGAAGCAGAAGGTATCATAGTAGTGAATCAACAGAAGCTTGCGCTCCTCTTCGCGCTCCAGGAGCAGCCAATAGCACCAGCGGCACAGCTCGCCAAGGAGATAGGTGTAACTCCACCTACCGCACGTACTTGGCTTAAATCGTTAGAAGATGAGAAGGTGTATAGTGGAGTTCAAGCTAATCTCAAGTTCAGAAGACTAGGACTTGAAATGGATGATTTCTTACTTGAAGTGAGTTCCTATGATGCTCTGAAAAAAATAGAGAAGTTCTGCTATGCTCACCCATATACTTCCTATCGAGCAAGAGTATTCGGGGGTAAAACCCAAGGTATTATCCTTCAATTCAGGCAACCGGATAGGGCACGAAAGCATCTTGAAAGTGCACTTGAGAAGATGAAGAAGGCAGGATTGATCACGCGTATTCGAGAGCTACCTACATTAGGTATAGCCTATGGATCGATTTATACAAGGCCTCGACTCGAAGCATGGGACTCAGAAAATCTGACATGGCATTTTGATTGGGATAAATGGTGGGAAGATGCAACAGAACCAGCAGATAATGAGATGTTTCTTCCTAGGGAGCCACCTAGTCCAATTGATGTTGATCTTCGAGATGTCCAGCTAATTGAGCAGCTTACACTGAATGCTCGAAGAAAGAATGTCGAGTTGATACGGGCAATTAAATTGAATCCTAATATGAAAGGGGTTCAGCAAGATGTGTCGACGAGGCTTAGTAGAATTGACCACGAGCTGGTTGAGGATTATAGGGTGTATATCAACTGGAACCATTTTGACATCTACAACACACCTTTTGTGATAGCAAAGTCTGCAAGTAGGCAGACTCGAAAGCTAATTACACATTTGAAAGATAGCAAGTTTCCATTTAGTTCGAGCATTCGTGAAACTCCCGATGGATTTGTATGGTCAGCTCGATTACCTTCAGCTCACCTGTCCGAACTTGTTTCTTTGGTATGGAGAATCACCGAGTCCTACGAGATCCTGAGTATCGATTACAAACATTCCATGTGGTATGGACTCTGGGCAGGAGCATTCGACGAAGAAAAGAAAGATTGGAAAACAGACAAAGCATTCTGTCTAGAAGAGCCTTTGAGCGCTATCGACTTGTGAAGATACAAGCTTGCTGGATATGGTGTAGTAGAAATGAAACCATGGACACAGTAGAGATTGCATATCGTAAACTATTTGACCATAGAAGCGAAACTGGTGAAAAGCCGAATCTAAGATTGAAGAAAGACTAAATAGACCGACACGAATCTTCAACATTTCGCCTGAAAACAAGATGGATGGTATGCCTTTGAGAGCGCAGACGAAGCTCATTTGCATTGGAGCGATCATCATGGTACTCCTTTCAGGAGTTATTGTGTTGGCAGTTTTCGATGATGTGGAAGGACCTTTCATCTATGAGGTTGACATCCTACCTGTATCGCCTGTTGCAGGAGATATGATCAGTGTTGTGATCTATTGCATTGATTCCTCGGGTGTATCAGACGCGAAGTTGAGCTATTCGATAAATGGCGAAGACTGGCAGATGAAGGATATGAACTTCTATGCGTGTCTATGTCTTGCGGGAGGACGATGGGTAGCTAATTTCGGACCTCTTCAAGAAGGTGACATAGGTCAATTCTTTATCACAGCCTTTGATGACTCGCCGACACTCAACTCTGCAGATACAGAAGTTTTCAGCATCCAAATTGAATCTTAGATTGATGGTGAAAGAACATGAGATTAGACACGATTCTTTACTTAGTTTTACTAATACTTGGAATTCTAGTAGCTATTGCACCTTGGACCTTTGCACCAGTATGCATGACTGAGATGCGTTGCTACTTCACACGTGATGTTGAAACAGTGTTTGGTGCGATTATCTCAATAGTATCTCTTATTGGAGCATACAAAAGCCTTGGGATGCAATAGAATCGGGAGAGGTTGAAGAATGAATGCTGAACAACGTCGCTTAATGGAAGTAGTCTTCGTTATCATCGGCGTGTTCAGCATTTACTCGTACACAATCCTGGTAGTTCCGGTTCACCATTATTGTGATTACACGGGACTTGAGATTCAAGACAGAATTGGACATGAGGTCACGTTTACACTTGTCAATGGTTCCAAATTCTATTATTGTTGTGTCAATACCTCGTTGCTTGCTTTCAATGACCTCAAAGAGCGAGGTGAGATTGGACAGCTAGATCAGATTGATGTCAGATGCCCCATGTGTGGGATGC
>JAEORN010000025.1 GCA_016840825.1 Candidatus Thorarchaeota archaeon
AAGAGCGTACCATTATCACTAATTGCCATGGACACCTCTACATGGTGCGGGTATGCAGAGTCATCAGTCGAGAGAAGCACATTGGAAGAGAAACCACTAACTTCTGGAAAGGTTTCGGTCATAGTGCCTAGATGTCTTTGGTTATCGATATCAATAATTCTTACTTCACTAGAGAGTAGAGTGGGAGATATTACAAAAAGCGCCAGAACAATGATCAACACGCCTCGATGAATCATATGTATTGATTTCTCCTTATTCTCATGTATTTAGGCACATGAGTGAACCACAGGATTTTGATCTGCTAGAGATGATTCTTCTGAAAGGAACTCCATCCCTATTTACTAATATCAATGGTTTCTCATCGCCTTTGGTTGTTTGCTTTGGCTGAGGAACATTATAACATCTGTCGTGAGCGCAATTGGTGAGAGGCTTTGCAACGGACATTGCGGGAATAGATGACAAGCTCCCTTGCCATGTTAAGCTGCCAGTTTCATAGAAGGATAAATCAAGTTAAAATGGCCACCTTTATGATATTGATAGGATAGGGAAACTACATGGATCGGAAGATTGTGACTTTTGAGCCCTCTGGACTCAAAATCGATGCGGATGAAAAGGCCACAATATTGGATACAGCACGTAGATTAGGTTTGCATATCCCTTCAGAATGTGGGGGACTGGGCACTTGTGGAAAATGCTTAGTCTTGATTGAACCCTCTTTACATTCATCTGAGCGCGACCATCTGCATATATCTGATTCAGATCTTAAGAAAGGAGTAAGATTAGCCTGTCAACACAGAGCTCAGAGAGATTTGCGCATTGCTATCAAGGAATCTGTACGTCAAGCCAAGATTCTCATAGATGGAATCGTGAGTCCCACGACATTGGATATTGATGAAGGTCTTGAAAACCAGAAAGGCATTGCAGTCGATTTGGGGACGACAACCATTGTGGCATACCTTCTTGATCTGGAAACGGGTATTCAGATTGGTCATGCTGCGGCTCTGAATCCTCAAATCATGTATGGCGAAGATGTCATGTCTCGTATCACATATGCTGCTGTTGAGGATGGTGGGGCAGAAATTCTCAAGGATGTAGTCCTCCGTAGAATTGAAGAACTCGTCATGGAATTAATTTCGTCAGCAGAACTGAACCTTGAAAATCTTAGTAGACTGGTAATCGTAGGAAACCCTGCAATGCATCATTTGTTTCTTGGACTTGATACGAAATCTCTAGGAAAGGCACCATATGAACCAGTTATCAAGAACGCTCTCAACAAGACTGGTGAAGAGCTAGGATTTGTCAACGCTAAGGGAGTTAACGCATATTTTCCTCCGAACGTAGCAGGATTTGTGGGCGGAGACACTGCAGCTTTCATTCTCTCTCAGCGACTTGATATTACCGATAAAATCGTGCTTGGAATTGATATTGGCACAAATGGAGAGATAGTTCTATCAATGGAGGGAGATTTAATCTGCTGTTCTGCTGCTGCAGGATCTGCTTTTGAAGGAGCTACGATTAAGCACGGTATGAGGGGGCAGGCAGGGGCTATAGAACATTTGTCGATTTTTGATCCCATTGAAGCGCCTCAAATTGTCGTCATAGACAATACCGCACCTAAGGGCTTCTGCGGTTCTGGCATTGTGGATATCGTTGCAGAACTAAAGGCATCAGGCATCATCACCTCTAACGGAAAAATGCTAGAATCGAGTAGAGTGATAGATTTCGAAGGAGAAAGGGCATATACAATAGCAAGACCTGGCGAGAATAACTCCGAACAACTTCTTGTTTTCACCCAGAATGATGTACGACAAGTACAGCTTGCGAAGGGAGCAATTCTGGCCGGAGCAAGTATTCTATTAGAGTCTAGAGGAATAGATGTTTCAGAAATTGACATGCTCCTTCTTGCAGGAGCATTTGGGAATTACATTAATCCAAAAAACGCTCTGACTATCGGGCTTCTTCCTCCTGTTAGCTTGGAGAAGATATACCTTGTTGGAAATGCTGCAGGAGTGGGAGCTAAGAGGATGTTGTTATCCCTAAGAGAGAGAACACTAATTGAGAGTGTAGTTGAGCGGATTAAGTACTTGGAGCTCGCGCAGTATGATAACTTTGCGAGGATATTCTCACGCGCAACGCTACTAGAAGGGATAATGCCCATTTAGTTTTCTAACGCGAAATGAAAGGCCAAGAACCCAGAAACTAGCATTAATGTTCGAAATGTAAAATAGAAAAGACATACAATTTACGATTTCTAACTTATCATTCAATTATTTGTCAAGTATTAATCAGCAAATTTAACTATTTTTTACGATTTACTTCAATATTGAAACTAACAATTGAAGGATTTTAAAACATGCAAGACTCCATGCTAGCAATACCAATTCCAGCAATCCTTGTTCTAGGATTCTTGATTGGCATCGTACTATTACTGCTTGGTTATCGAGAAAACACTGATCTTACAAAACGTCAGCATCGAATGGGCCTAGGCATCATCATAATAGGTATCATGATTCCAACAACTCCAGTATCTTGGTATGGATACTTGATAATAACCAGTGGACTGATACTAGGGCTCATTGAAATAGCCATTATTGCAGTTACTCTCCTCATTGGCATTGTTCTCTTGTACTTAGGCGCTAAGACTTATTCCAAATCCTAAGAGTGTTCAGGTTCTAATCTCTAAACAGCTAGGGATTTCAATCTCGAAGTGCCACTGATGGGGACCATCAGAGTCTACGTCTTATCGTAGATTTCTACGGGGATTGATAGGTTTGAACAACCCTCTTTATATTGCCAATCTAGTAAAGCCTCAACAGGTATAATCTGTCATGATAAATCTGATTGATGGAGTAGCAAGAATTGAGATACCTACTCCATTCCCTGTTGGTAACATTAACTGCTACCTGATAGAAGGCTCCCCACTCACTCTGATTGATACTGGCCCAAAGACATCCAAGAGTCTTGCAGTACTCAAGCAGGAACTTCAGGTAAGGTCGTATGAGCTATCAGACATTGAACAGATTCTCCTGACACACGGTCACATTGATCATGTTGGACTTGTAGCACAATTTGTCAGAGAACGAGAACGTGTGCATGGTAATCCTACTGAGGTCTGGATGCATCAGAAGGATGCTGGAGCTCTTGTCAACTATGAGAGATATACGGAGAACTACATGGCTTCAATTGTAAAGCTGATTGCAGCCTCTGGTGTACCAATAAATGAGGCTCTCATACTATCACAAGAAGGTCGCACTTCTCTCTTCAAGTCGATTGCAGAGTCTGTCCCAACTGCCAAGAGCTTCAAAGATGGCGCATCTTTCAGAACAGGTATTGGTAATGTTACGGCATTATGGGTTCCAGGTCACTCTCCAGGATCGACATGCTATGTATGCGATGATCATCAGATTATCTTTAGTGGAGACCATATTTTGGGAGATATTAGTTCAAACCCGAGCATTTCCTTTGATGACTCTGAAAGAATAGGAATGATGACATACTTAGAGTCTTTAGATCGCATCTCATCCATCCAGAGCTATATGGCATTACCTGGTCATAGAGAACCCATCCGTGACATAAAAGCCAGAATTAACACCTTGCGTGGTGAATATGATGATAAACTCAAGAAGGCTGCTGACTTGCTTACGAACAATCCTCAGACTATTTATGAGATATCAAGAGCAGTCTATGGGGACTATGAATTAAATTCACTTGTCTTGGCCTTGGCTGAGAGTCATGACCTTCTTAGAATTTTAGAAAGAAGGAATCAAGCTAGGTTGACTAGTCAGAATGGAGTCATTCAAGTGGTCAGATACTGATTAGCCAAACTCCAACTTCGAATGAACTTTGACTGCTGTGTATAGCCTGCCATAACCAATCAAAAATTGATTTTTGAATCAGTCCCTTTACGTAGTTTCAGAATTGGTGCTGATTTATTCTTACAGCTCGTCTAACCATGTTGCAGTCTTACTTACTCTTCTTGAGAAGATTCTGCCATAGTCTTTCGAATTTTTTGCCTGATGATATTTAAAGAGAAAATGTTCCTGATGAATCCCAAGAATTTCTATTTTTCCGGTTGGATGGGACATAATGAATCGAAACCTCTTACTATGTCCATCAAGCAGCCTCCTGGTTTTATTCATTATTTCGCACCCCTCATATAATGGGACTTGGAAATGTTTCTTCACCCGTTTCACAGGTCTACATTGAAATACATAGTATGGAACTACACCAATTTCAACTAGGCTTCCTTGAAGGTTCGCCATTACATCTGGACTGTCATTAACATCTTTTAGCAGAACAGTCTGATTGCTGACTGTTATTCCTATCTTAGAAACGCCTCGAATTGCATCAATTGATTCGTCAGTGATTTCTTTGGGATGATTATATTGCGTTACAAAATAGATGCGTTTTCTATCGGAGTAGTCACTCAGCATTTCAAGAAGTTCTCTATCTTCTGTTATCCTCTGAGGAAAGGTAACTGGAACTCTTGTGCCAAATCGAATGAAGTCCAAGTGTTCAATTTCTGTAAGTGCTTTTAGAAAGTCCTCGATTCTATCATTGGTGAGGATTAATGGATCTCCCCCAGTGATAAGAACATTGTTGATTTCCCTGTGGTTTCTAATGTACTCAAAAGCCCGCCCGAGGTCCTGCAAGGTTTCATCTGTATCAAGACCTACAAGCCGCTTTCTAAAGCAATGTCTACAATACATCGCACATTCATTTGTTGCTAAGATTACAGCAGTTTGTCTATACTTGTGTTGGAGTCCTTGAAATACAGTGTTTGTATGTTCTCCACTTGTATCATAGCTACCTTCTAGGTAATGTTCATGAACGATAGGTATTGCAATTTTCCTGATGGGGTCTCTCATATCACTCTTATCGATTAGCGACAGATAATATCTTGAAACTCTCAATGGATGTGTACTACAAATATCCTCCAAAGCTTCTATCTCATCTTCATTTACATCTATGAATGATCGTAGCTCATCTATTTTTGATATATTATCTTCGAGTTGCTTTTCCCAACTCATCGGGACACATCATCCTTGTGAAATTTCTCTCTCTCTAAGAGCGAGATTCTCCAAGAAGGTCAAAAGGGGATCAATTTTTTCTGGATGTTCGACAGATTTCTTTTGTCTTTGTATTGGCGGAGGATCACTTGTCATTCGAGCTATAATCCCCATCTTTCTTTCCAGTTCTGGCCATTCCATAATCGGCAATCTCTCTCTATATTCATTCTTCTCATTCATTTGATTCACCTCACAGATCGGCGATAGCGTAGAGGACTACACAAGTAGGATGTTTGTCGCTATTCCGCTGTTATAGTCAGATTATCACACGTCTTCCTTGTAGTTATTCAATCCTGTAATTGCGTGTGTAGTTGTGATTCTGTTTAGTATTAGATGCTCGGAAATTACACTTATTAATTTATTGTTCTTTGTTCTTATATTGCGATTTAAGCGAATAATAGCTCCTTTTTGAACAAAAAAAGTATTATGAACTCCTTTCCTTCTCAGGAGAGATTAAACATAAAACTAATTCCTACATCCTCTATCATAGGTCTGATATTTGTTATTGCGAATGATGATGCTATGAAAAAGATAGGAACTCTATTCGAATGTGAGGAATGCCATCTACTATATGATGAAGAAAAATGGGCTAGGAAATGTGAGGAGTGGTGTATCGAACATAAATCATGCAATCTTGAAATCACAAGGCACGCAACGAAACAATCCAAGTTGTCACTGTCATAGTTACCTTCACTAAATCAGCTCAGAAGGATAGGCAGAAGCTGAGATTTCAGGTATCTAGCATTCTTTACTGAACATCACAATTTGTACATCCACTATAGAGAACTTGAACTCCATCAAGGCATCCATCCCTAAAGACGGTTATACCTTTGAGCTGGAGTTCATCGGCTAATAGAAATATTCGCTCGACATCTTCTGTGGTAGCCTGATTTGGAAGATTCACAGTCTTGCTTACTGCATTATCAGTGTGTTTCTGGAAAGCTGCCTGCATCTTAACATGCCATGTTGGATCTATCTCATGTGCTGTCTTGAAGAGACGTTTGATATCATCGGGCACTGAATCTATGTCTTGAATAGTCCCTGTTCTCACAATCTGACGTTCAATCTCATCTGTCCATATCCCCCTTTTCTCAGCTATCACTTTGAACAGAGGGTTCACCTCGCTGAGATTGATACCCTCGGCTAATATTCGACTGTGAGCCACTGCAAATAGTGGTTCTATCCCGCTGGACGTCTGCGCGATTAGACCGATACTACCTGTGGGCGCCACGGTAATTAACGTAGCATTACGTTTCCAAGTGTTACGTTTCTTCAAAAGGGCGAAGTTCTCGAAATTCCCTCGTATCTTTGCTAGTTCTGAGGAGGCACGTTCTGCTCTCTGTTTGATGAAAGACATGATCTCCTCTGCTTTCTCAAGACCTCTCTCTGAATCATAGGGAATC
>JAEORN010000204.1 GCA_016840825.1 Candidatus Thorarchaeota archaeon
AAGCTTGTGCTCCAAATATCTCGATAGCCTGCATGACACCTTCATGAATGGAATTGAGGAGGTTCACAGGTGAATTGGGAGGAGCGTGTGACTTTAATTCTGAAAGTACAGATACCTGTCTATTGATGATAGATGCGCTTTGACCCAGTTGCATAGAAGGAGTCAAGTAAGAGCTCACATGACCATAGCCTATTTGTTCTTCCTCCAGGAGCTCTAGATAAGTGAAGATGCCTTGAAGCAAATTCCCGATCTTATGACTCCACATGTTTAGTATATATTCGCTTTCAGACATTGCTTTTTCGTACTGTGTGGTTCTGAGTGTTACTTCCTCTTCTAATTTCCTAAGAGGATAGATGATCGAAGCATGTGCGATTCCCACCACTTGAATCAAAATTCCAGAGATTACAATTGAAAACCAAATGATTTCTTGAAAGCTTAGTGGAGATTGTTGAATCAAAAGGAGGGTCGATGCTACTATCCAATGTATAAGGCTGAGAAGCAAAGCCAAATCCAAGCTATTTCTATGATTTCTATAGGTTCTCACTAGTTTTACTATCGCTAGTAATGCTGAAAGAACAACTGCAAATGCTATGAGCCATGAAATGAGCGCGATTCTACCTAGTCCTTCTCCTTCCTGTACTGATACAAATACAGGATCTGGACTAATGAAGAACCAGAGATTCAAAAGTGGCATAACTATACCACTCCATAAGAGAAATCCGTATTTTCGCATTTTGGATATCTGCTCACCGAGAGTTCCAAAAAGAACTCCTGGGGAGAGGACGAATCCAAATAGCATGATTAGTGTCCGATTCCTATCACGATTTGCAAATGGCGATATGCCAATCATTGCGACATTTGTTACCATATAGAATAAACCAGTAATAATGAGATTTACTGCAACGAAGAAGAATACAAGACTCCTAAATTGTCCATCTATACGATAGCTGATATATGAAAATCCAAGCAAGAGACTGGCTATTAGAATTTCGAGGGGTCCGAGAATAGATAGCAGAAATGCAAGCTCAGAAGAAGAGAGAATAATAAAGCCCTGACCTGAGATGAATAGATATGCAACTGTTAGAAAGGAAAATCCGGAGATTGCATATAGTACTATCTCAATCTTCTTCAATATACACTTACTCCATTCTAGGTGTATATGATATTGATGTTAATAATCATGTTTTGGGGGTACGTTATCAATCCTTTTCGGACCAGATTGATATGATTCATCTTCTTGAGTGTGCTATTCCAAGGATTGATACAATTGAGGTTTCAAGCTCGTTCAAACTGAAAGGTTTCCTTAGGAATTGGTCAATACCCACCTCATGAGCTAGCTGCTTGATGCTATCATCGGCAGAAATCATGAGGATATTCTGGTTGGGATTAATTGCTAAAATCTCTTGACTTGCTGTGAGGCCATCTTTGAAAGGCATTCGATGATCCATTATGATAAGATCGGGATAATTCGTTAATGACCTATAGAATTCAACGGCATCCCTACCGTTGAATAGGGAGGTAATGACTTTGTGACCACATTTTTCTAGGAACAACTCATAGAATGCAATGAGGTCAGCGTTATCCTCAACGATTACGAGTGTACCAGAAACCTCAGTCACAATACATCACACCCTCAAGAGCTTTATAGTGAACGAAGTACCTGCTGTGAAATCTTCTGGTGAATCGTATCGATTCGTTGCACAAATTTCACCTCCAATTCCTCTAACAATCCTCCGAACGATTGACAACCCCAATCCAGAACCCTTCAGTTCAGTCCTTGTAAGTCCGAATCGGTCGAATACTTGTTCTTTGAGCTCGTCATGTATTCCCACTCCATGATCACTATACGTTATAATGACGAATTCTTCACTTTGTTCAGCATCTAGTTCAACCTCGATTTCTTGTTGCGTTTCTTTCCTATACTTAATCGAATTTGTGAGGAGATTGATGAATACGTTCTCTAGAAGCGGATTTCCCTTCACAAGTAGATTCGTGTCCTCAAATCTCATCTTGAGATTAATCGGAAATGACGGATATCCAGTTTGTACCCTATTCTTGGCAGATTCGCAAATTTGAAGCAATGAAATTGGTTCGGTTTGAATTACTTCGTTATTCTCACTTAGTAAATGCAAAACCTTCACGTTATCAACCAACATCGTATTTTCAAGGATGGCTTGATAGCTTACAGAAAGCAACCGAGAAAATTTCAATTCATTGAGTGATTTTGGATCGGATTTCATGATGGCAATAATAAGTTCCAAATTGGCAAGGGCTACTGTATTGTAATTAATCAAATCATGAGTCATCAAGTCAAGAAGAAGTGTAGAGATCTCCTTTTCGCGCTTTAATCGAAGTTCACTTTCCATTAATTCCCGTTGTTTCAACCCCTGAAGAAAGCTATAGAAGAGAAATCCCCAGAAAAGAGGTTCCATAACTTGAAGAACGTCTTCAAAGGGGTCCAAAACTGGAGAAATTCCAGTCCATTCCAATAGATTACTGATACTATGAAATAGAACAAGAAGGATGAGTATTGTTAGGATTAATTTACTTCCAGTTTTCATTGGATGCTTTCTATACGCAAATATGAGGAGCAGAGATATTGCTGAGCTAAGGAAAGTTATGAAATCTATAAATGGAATAAATTCTTCAAACATCGCAACCACCCTCTTCAATCCGTAATTCCTGCCACATCCAGATTAGAAGAAAAACAGAGCTTAGCGCAAAGAACGCATGCTGAATAACATTCAGAATGTCCGGAAAGATGAACAGTTCTATGATTGAAAAAAGAAAACCGGTAACAAGAAAGATAAAGGATGTGAGGAGGAGGGTGCGAGAAGAAAAAGCTTTCAGATGCTTCCAATTTATAATGATGAAAATAAGTACTCCTACTCCGATTAGTAATACCATGTACTTACTTTCACTAAGTGCCTGCATCAGCAGTGTGCATCCCTCATCAAATGGTATAGTGTAATAAAGTACACAAAAAACCATCATTTATCTATATCTGATATAAACGATAAAAAATAATGGAAAGTGGAATGACTCATTTATCAATAGGTTATGAATAGTAGGTGCTCATTCACGACATAGTTACAAATTGTCAAGTGGATTCAACATAGCTGCCATTGTTTGAAGGAGCTCAGAAATATTAAAGGGCTTTTTGAGAAATCGAATAATTCCCAATTGTGATACGTTATATTGAACACTAGTATCTGCTGAAACGATGAGTATCTTTTGCCGGGGATTCATGCCTAGTATCTCTTGACTGGTCATCAATCCATCTTTTAGTGGCATACGATAATCCATTAGAATGAGAGCAGGATATTCAGATATTGATTCATAGTATTTAATCGCTTCTTGTCCATTCTCGCAACGACTTTGAATAGTATACCCTTTCATTCCTAGAATCCTTTCATAAAGCTGGCAAAGTTCCAGATTGTCTTCGACTATCATTATCTGAGTAGAAGCTGGTTCCACTTCAACATCACCCACCTGCGAGGCGAAGGATGAAAGCTACACCAGGAGACGAAGCATCAGGAGTGGCTCTTCGATTCACTACCGGTATATCGCCACCAAGAGACTCGACAATCCTTTTTGAAATTGATAAACCAAGTCCGGTTCCCTTTCGCTCATGGGGAGCAACAGCAAATCGGTCGAAGATACGCTCTTTCAAATCATCAGGAATCCCAATCCCCTTGTCACTGTAGGTAATAAAAGTAAAGGATCCTTCTTGGCGGATTTCGATATCAATTGATATCACATTCTGATCGGGCTTTCTATATCTAACTGAATTCGTTAGCAGATTGATAAATACATTTTCTAAAATGGCATGACCTTCCACTAATAGCTCCTGATTATTAGGGGAGAATGCGATGGTCAATTGATATTCTGGATATATTGCTTGAGTTTTTTCTTTAGCGGACTCTATCACAGCAATCAATCTGACAGGCGCAATCTGAAAACTCTCCTTCATCTCAAGCATTTGGTGAAGAATTTTCACATTTTCAATCAGCAATGAATTTGCCTTGATGGATCGCATACTAGCGGTCACCAAGTCTGAAAGTTTCACATCTTGAGCGACGAACTGCGATAATAGCTCCATATTTCCAAGAGCCACTGTGTTATAGTTGATCAAATCATGAGTCATTAGATCAAGAAGAAGCTCGGTAACGTTTTTCTCATCTCTTAGTTGGATTTGACTATCTAGCAATTCCTGCTGTTTGAATCCCTGAATGAAACTGTAGAATAAGAAACCCCAGAACAGAGGTTCCACAACTTGAATGACATCTTCAAATTGATCCAATTGACTACTTATGCCAGTCCATTCTAGTAGATTGCTAAAGCTGAAGAATATCTCAAGACAGAGAATGACTAGTAATATGATCTTGCTAGACGCCTTGATTGGATCTCCCCGAAATTTGATGAGGAAAAGAAATGCAATGAGAATGAATATGATAGTGATACCGTCTGCCACTGGCACATATTCAGTGATCATTGGGCTTCACTCCTCCTATGTGGGAATTCTTTCCAGAACCATATTGCAAGCAAGATTGCACTAATTGCATAGCAAACATGCTCGAAAAAGTTGAGTATATCTTCCAAGAAAAAGCCTTCAAGAATTGTCAGAATCCAACCTAATATTGACACACAGAAAGATAGAACGAGAATCCTGCGAGTCGCCAATGGCTCTAGATGCTTCCAGTTCAGGATGATGAAGAATAGCACACCGATTCCTATCAGCAGGACAATGATCTCGTTCTCTTGGTCTAGCTGCATGATTCAACCCTTCAGCTGCGAAGTATACATACCCGTGTTTTTCAATGTTATTGGTTGTTCCTGATGACACTCTGTTTGAGGGAATAATGAGCGTATGGATGAAAATGGATTGAATGTGCAGATCGAAAAATCAATTCTTAAATACTAATACTTGGAAATATATATGGTGGAAAGGAATGCGTCGGAGAATGGTCCTCATTGCACTCTTCATCTTCATTGTCATCAGTATCACTGGAGGGCTTGGATTTCTTAATTTCTTACCGGGACCAGTAGGGATACTATTGTGGTTATCTAGTTTCATTTTCCTCTTTATCACTAGGATACGCGTGACTGCTTCAGGAAATCTTGAGTAGGAAATTCATCAAAGCAAAGTGTAGCTAGACTCTATCATCGAATCGATATTGAGTGTACTTGCCACAATCCATGCATAGGAGTTCTTCTTCAACGACAGTCCCGTCAGCATTGGCACCAGAGGTATGATAGATTACGGTGGTGTTTGTACCTCTACAGGCTCTACATTTCGAGAATTGACCAACTCTCAATTTTGGTGTGTCATCCTTAGCCCACTTTCTCGATTCACTTGTCCAGGCGTTTGTACACTCATCTTCATTCTCATATGCCCACCCCCAATCAGTATCTTTTGCCATATTCTATAATCTCCAATACCATATTCAAATATAGAATCGTAATAAAAAGCATGCATTGCTGTTTGTGAAAGCAAAAAGAATTGAAGGAAAGTGCGGTTGGTTATCTCCACTTTCCATCAATATAATTTCTTGGCACTTCATCTGACCATTTGATTGCAACGTCATCATCAACAAGTAGGATGTTAGATGGTGGTATTTCTCCTTCATTATTGACTATCGGAGCAACATTCACAAATCTAAGCGGATTCGAGGTGAGGTCAATTGAAGGTAATCTATCAAAATCGGATAGGAATGAAAGATCGATCACAGATATTTTATTACTGCCTAAATTTAGTTTCTTGAGATGCTTAAGACCACGTAGTTGATCAAGATTGAGTATTTGGTTATATGATAGCATATTCCATTCTCGTTGAGGTCTCCTAATCACAACTGGATCATAATCATCAACAATCATCCATTGCGTAATCAGTCTATTACGACTCAAGTCTATTTCTTCTACACTTGGACATGATGGAAATGTGACACCACAAAGCTCACTATTAAGCGTCGCGTGGATTGTGCGAAGCCTGTCGTTCTGAGAGAGGGGCGTAAGATCAAGATATCTTAGTGACAACGTGTCTAGTTTTATTTCCTCTAGCTTGCTACATTTGGAAAGGGGCGTTAAATCCAGCTGTTTAAATGCACTAATACCTTGAATTCCAGTTATCCAGATTCGTTTGAGTTTTTTGCACATTCCAAGTGTAGTGAGGTTAAGCTGGTAGTTCCAATGGCCATCATGGCCGGTATGTATCCCTTCAAGGACAACAACCTCAAGATTAGGAAGGCTAGATAGGACACTGAGATCTACTCCATTCTGTTCCCACATCTTATCGTTCTGCTCACTCTGATCGAGTTCACTTTCTTTCAGTGTGCTAAAAGTATCTCTCCATACCAGATGCACTTCTCTTATATTTGGATTCCCTAATATACCATTGATATCCTCAGGTCTGCTTCTCCATCTATCGAGTATGAAGATATCCTCTAGATCTTTTCTTTTAGATGCCATTCTATCATACCCTCTCTACGAGATGTAATTGGTCTATATTATCTGCAACTTGGAGATTAATATTTTGAAATTAAAAAAGAAGAATGAAGGAAAGTGCGGGCGACCCTTGCGGGGTTGTCCGGTCCAACCCGAGTTTCGGTTGGACCTTCATGCGCCGCCCAGCACTAGTTCCTTCCTGGCTATCTCGTGCAACTCACCATCGTCATCCTCGCGAATGACGACCATGTGAGCCGCACATGATAGTCAGCAGTCATAGCAGCGTACGACCATCTCGATGAGATTGAGTACGCCTTCCGGTATTTCGTCAGTCATCTTTTATTTCTCCTAGGTCTTTACCAGTGGGTCGGGTAGTTTCAGACTGTCGAGGGCCTTGTCCTCGAAGATCTGCTTCGCTGCGGTCATGAGTGACTTCTCAATACCAGCGATGTTGTTGTTCGTTGCGACAATTAGATTGGCATGAACCAACATGCCATCTTCATCGCTGACGTAATTATGCATGAGGGTTCCTCTTGGAGCCTCTACAATTCCTACGCCCTCTCCTGCTTTTGGCTCTACATCCGAGAGTTTCACATCTTTGCTTACAATCATTGGATCCTCAAGTAGTGTCTTGATCCATTCTGCTGCTTGTACGAGTTCTACAATGCGAGCGTAGTGATAGACAAAGGTGTGATGTGATGGTCTACCAACAAGCTCACGCATCTCCTTAAGGGCTGCATCTGCCAATGGCGTTGCCATCTTATCTGCAACATTGCACCTGGCCAGAGTATTTGCTCGCCATATACCATCAGGATATCCAGCAGGTTTGTAGTATATGTGACTTGCATATGAGTGCGGAGCAATATGCTCACCATAGTACTTGGTATAGTCTTTAGGCTCAAAGTCAGCGACTATCTTTCCTGTAGGATCCATGACACGTACGTTTCCATCATAGATGTCCAGTACACCATTATTTGTCAACCCAATATAATAGGTTGGAGTGACTGCAACTTTGGTAATGACATCGATGTATGCATTAACAACAGTCTTCGCAAGCTCAACCGTCTTATTGACGTTCTCAAGCATCTCGGGGACTTTCTTCAGCCATTTGTCACGGTCCTCCTCTGGTAGAGCATGTAGCATACCTCCTGGAATGCCCGTAACAGGATGAACTGCCTTGGCTCCAATATCACGAATCAGTTCTTGACCGAATTCCATGATCTTGATGGCTTGTACAGTCACATCCGGAAGATGTTTGAGTACAGCAGCAACATTCCTCACTGAAGGATCAGCGAATGGTCCGAATACGAAATCTGGTGCCGCGAGGGCATAGAAGTGAATTGCATGAGAGGATAGCTGCTTAGCCTCAATCATCAGTCTGCGTAGCTTGATGGCAGCGGGAGGTGGAGTGACATCCCATGCAGCCTCGACTGCTTTGATTGACGCCAAGTGGTGAGGTATCGGACATATGCCACAGATTCGTGGAGCAATTCTTGGAGCTTCCTCCATTGGTCGTCCAGTTAGGAACTGCTCGAAGAATCGAGTAGAACCGACATTGTACTGAATATCTTTTACTTTGTTATCCTTGCCCAGCTTGATTGTAAGAGCACCATGGCCTTCTAATCGAGTGACTGGATCGATTTTGATAATCTTGTCTTCAGTCATTTATGCTTCCTCCCTCGCTCTCTTTGCATCCTCATGTTTGATTCGCATTCGATTCAAATGACTTGTACCATATGTGAATCTATAGAACATGCTTAGAGGGTCCTTTACCTGCTCCATCAGCTTCTCAGGTTCTATTGGAGCATATGTTCCGAGCATTGACATTGCAGCAGCTCCAAAGTCTTGCATGATTGGAGGAGGTGGTCCAAAGCAGCCACGACATGTAGCTCCTTTATTCACACATTGCCCCTCACAGAGACCCCAAGTACTCGAACCGACGCAGATGTACCCTTGTTCAAGTAGACATCTGTCAGGGTCAGCATGACCAGTGAATGGTCGAAGGATTTCAGATATGGGGGTTTCCTTCTTCTCTCTAGAACAATAATGACATACTGTGTGTGGTGGTAAGTCCAGAGGTTCTCCAGTCAGAAGTGAATTGACCGCTGTTGCGATCAGCTTGGAGGTTGGAGGACATCCGGGCAGGTATATGTCAAAGTCAACGTAGTCGGAATTTGGCCGTACAACCGGCTCAATCTTTGGAACGTTCACTGAGGGAACCTTGCCGCCACTGAATGTCTTATTCTCTCTATATTTAGTATCATAGCATTCTTCAATGTCTGATAGATTCGCTAAAGCAGCAACACTTCCAAAGCATGCACATGAACCAAGTGCAATCAAAATCTGACACTTGTCACGCATGATTTTCAGAAGATGTACATCCTCTGAGGTTCTAGCCATCCCCTCATAGAAACCGACGACTATAGATTTGTCATCATATCCTTCGAGGTGATGAAGCTTGAAGTCTGCTACTGCTTGCCAGTATTTGATTTCTAATTTCGGTAGCACATCTGCTAAACCGAGATGGATGTCAACTAGGCTTTGATAGCATCCCCAGCACGAGGAGCCTTGAGCCATTGCGACAGGTACCGGATCACCCATTTCTAGACCTCCTTGATGGCATAGACCAGCTCATGGCTCTCTTCTCCAGTAACCTCGATATCTCCCCATTTGAGCATCCCCATAAGATTCCAGACTACTAGTGCTGGAGAGAGCTCAGTTTTCTTGGAAATCGAAGCTACCGTGTTTGCGCCGCCAGTTAATGCCTCTTTTATTACCTTTCGTTGTTTACGCACATCACTGTGCTTTTGCTCAAAATATGTCGAGAAGCGTCTCATCTCCACTCCCTCTCTATTGGTCCAAGTTCCTTGACTTGGTCTACAAGTGTTCGCACTCCATCTGCGAATATCTGTGCCTCAGAGGCACTTGCCCATTGAAGTCGTACTCGCTTTGGATCGACACCTGATTGTTCAATCACTTTCTCCATCAATGCCCACCGCGCTCGAGCTTTGAGATTGCCGCTTGTGTAATGGCAATCACCAGGGTGGCAACCTGAAACCAGCACTCCATCAGCACCCATATCAAGTGCTGCTAGGATGAATTCTACATCGATTCTACCTGTGCAGTTCACTCGAAGTATCCTAGCATTAGGAGGGTATTGTATTCGTGATGTTCCAGCAAGGTCAGCACCAGCATAGGAACACCAGTTGCAACAGTATGCAACAATGCGGGGTTCCCAACCGTGGTCGACCTTGGTCTTGCTTGCCGATGCTGTCATCTATGCACCACCTCCTGCAGGGGGTTCTAGCATAGGACAGAGAAACGCCTCCACCATAGCTAGAATCTGATCATTAGTTGAGTGGAGCATGATAATAGCACTACTTGGACAGCCTGCCGCACATGTACCACATCCATGACATTTAGCTTCTGTTACATATGCGATATGGGGGTCATGAGACTCATCCCAAGTGATAGCACCATATGGACATCCAGTTAGGCAAGTTGCACATGAGGAACATAGCTCAGGAATCACTCTTGAAACAGTAGATTCAATCTCAACTGCACCCTTAGCCATAAGTCCGACAGCTTTTGCAGCGGCACCACTCGCATCAATGACTGCTTCAGATGCATTCTTCGCAGCCTGTGCAGCTCCAGCAATCATGATCCCAGCTGTATGAGTCGTCACAGGGTTAAGCTTGACATGCTCTGGATTGAAGAATCCATCACCGCTTCGCGTTAAGCTGAAGGTGTGGCTGGTTTCCTCGATGCCCTCTGGCGGAACCATTGCGGATGCAAGGACAATGATGTCAGGATGGAATTCAAGATTCGTGTCAGCGAGAATGTCGCGCCAAGTCAAAGTCAACTTACCCCGATTCACAGCAACCTTAGGTTTCTGCTCGGGTGGAAACTTGGTGTAGATAACATGCTTCTGCCTTGCGATTCGCTGGAAGTCCTCGTGCTCTTTACCGTATGTTCGAATGTCTTGATAGAGGATGAGAGATTCCTCAAGTCTATCAGCCATGATACCTGCGGTCTTTGCCAATGCAGAACAACAATATCGAGAACAATGCTCATGTCCTTTGACGCCAGGCTCTCGAGAACCCACGCAACCAATATAGGCCACCTTCTTAACGGGTTTACCATCACTAGGTCGGAGGTATTGCTCTTCCTCTGGCTTGGATTGTAGATCAGCCAAAGTCATAACGTCTGGTGATTCACCATAGCCAAAGTATCCTATTGGTATGAAGGGTTGGAATCCTGTCGTCACTATTACGGTCCCAATCTCGTACATCTTAGGTGTTTTCAATCCTTGAATTGTGACTTCTGCTTCGAAGTTGCCGACATAGCCTTCGAAGTTTGTGATAATAGCACCTGTACGAACCTCAATCTTCTTGTGCTTCTTGACTCGGTCTATGAGAGGTTTCAACACCTCAGAACCAGGCTGGTCACCAGGGAACATGTGGGACCATTTTCGAACATTACCTCCAAGTTCACTTTCTCTCTCAACAAGTACAACTTCGAATCCTCTATCTGCAACATCCAAAGCAGCTCGAAGGCCCGCGATACCACCACCAACAATAAGCACTCGTGGGGTGATCTCCACCTTCTTGATTGGTAACGCTTCGAGATTTGCCGCTCGGGCTACTGACATTCGAACGAGGTCCTTCGCTTTCTCCGTAGCTTTCTCAGGTTCACGCATATGACACCATGAAACATGTTCTCGAAGATTGACTTGCTCGAATAGGTATCTGTTTAGACCTGCTTCTTCCACAACCCTACGGAAGGTAGGCTCATGCATTCGTGGAGAGCAACTTGCTACTACAACTCTATTCAGATGATATTCAGCAATCTTAGTGCGGATGGTCTCTTGTCCTGCATCACTGCAAGTAAACATCTCATGAGTCGTGAATACAACATTTGGTAATTTGGCAGCTGACTCAGCTACCGCAGCCACATCAACGACTCCAGCAATGTTATGACCACAATGGCATACAAATACACCAATGCGAGGTTCTACCGTAGTGTCGACGACTTTTGTTTCAACGCTATCTTCTGTCATTGAACCACCCCACAACAATCAATTACTGAGTGCGGATCTATCTTGTTCAGTTCGACGCCAAGAACATCCTCACCTATTCCCAACGCAGGTCCTAGGAACTGCGGAATGGGAAGGACTGGGATCTTCTTTCTGCTACCTGCTCGTTCTCCAAACTGTACTTGGGTAAGTTGGATATCGCAAAAGACACAAGCTGTAACAATGCCATCAGCCCCAGCCTTCGTGATGTTGTCGATTTTATCTAGACCGATAGTTGCTGCAACAGCTTCATCCATTGCTAGCATAGGTCCACCGCAACAACGAGTTTTACCAGGATAATCAACTGAAGCAGCTCCCGCCGCTTCTACCAATCGATCTAGGATAGTGGGATTCTCTGGATCGTCTACCTGTACTATCTCGTAGGGACGAGTAACATGACAGCCATAGTGTGCCGCGAGTTTTACACCTTCATATGGTTTGACAACTGCTCTCTCGATTTTGTCAAAGCCAATATCCTCTGCAAGCACTTGTAATAGATGACGGACACGTATCTTCCCTGTGTACTTTAGCCCTTCCTCTGCTAACAGTGAATTCACTTCATCTCTAGCGCGAATATCGTGATCAAGTAGGTGCTTGATAGTCTTCAATGAGCCAGAGCAAGCTCCACATAGTGCAAGGATATCTTTCTCCTCTCTCTCTGCAAGAGCAAGTATCCTTCCGCTCATAGAGGCATATGCCATCTTGTCCATTGACTCAACATATTGTGCTCCACAGCAGTTAGTGTCCTTCATTTCAATGAGATTGACTCCCAATTTCTTGAGCACTGCAATCGTAGCAGCCTCATACGCAGGAAGTCTAACCGGTGTAGTGCAACCTCTGTATAGTAGTAAGTCCATTATCTTGCTCCCTCCGCTTGCTTCTTCCTCTCGAAGTACCGTTTCCTAACTTTCTCTGCGAATTCATGATTCATCTCAAGATTGGGGTTCAATCCTAAATCATCCCGCTCGTCTTCTTGAAAGTCCGTGTAGGAATCCTTTAACATCCAACCGTCCTCCAAGACAGTTTCGAGTGTATCTTTGAAGACCTTTGGAATATGACCCTCCCTTGCCGCAATGACGCGGACCGCATGGAAAATCTCCGCAGGAGAAACTCCTTCTTGGCAGCGTTCCTCACACATCCGACAGTTGAGACATAGCCATGATTGGTCACTGCCTAGAACCTCTTCACGCTTCCCGAGAATGATCTTCTGTATCATCCGTCGAGGCCGGTAAAGGTCATTCGCATTGGCAACCACACAGCTGGCTGTGCAGATACCACATTGGACGCACTTGTTAATAGCTTCCCCACCCTCTACCATCGCAACCTCGCGTGCAAAGCTGGAAGTGGGAATGTGAACATGTTCTTCAGATTTGGATTTTGTTTCTGTAGCCATTTCTTATCACCTACCTCGACTTGGAAGCCTCCAGTTCTGGCTCAGAAGCCACTGGGGCTAATACAACACTAGACCCTGCATTCTGCATTGTACTCAAGACAATAGAGGCCCGCATCGCAGCTGCACTACCAGCCGTCACGGAGTCAGGTATGTCCTTTGGGCCATCTGCACATCCGCACACGTAGATACCATCCTCGCTAGTATCAACAGGCTCGATGAGATCATTCCGTACATCGATATATCCTTCCTCGGATAGGTCGATACCAAGCTCAGCAGCAATCTCGTCCATATCATCTGGTGGTTGTAGACCAGGACTTAGCACCAAGAGATCATGTTCTATCTTCTGAACTGCACCACTCTCAGTGTTCTCTACCTGAATGATGAGGTTACCATTCGTGGGATTCTCATCAACCTCAGCCACGCGACCTCGCAGGAATGTAACTCCGAAACGAGTCTTTGCCATCTCATAGAACTCTTCGAAGCCCTTTCCAAATGCACGTATATCTGCATAGTACATTGATACATTTGCCTCTGGGTCGTGCTCTCTCGCCATCACAGCATTCTTGATACCATACATGCAACAGACGCGACTGCAGTTCGGGACATCTTTCTGTGTGTCTCGTGCTCCGACGCACTGCACGAAACCAATATTCTTGGGCATTTTCCCATCGCTGAATCGAATCAAATGTCCTTGAGTCGGTCCAGCTGCATTGATGAGGCGTTCATATTCCATAGCAGTGATAACGTTCTGGAACTTGCCATAGCCCAAACGTTTGTACTTACTTACATCAAATAACTTGTAGCCAGTAGCAACCACGATTGCACCTACGTTGAGACGCATATGTTCCTCTTTCATTGAATGATCAATCGCTTCCCGCTCACAGGCTTCAACACAGCTCATGCACTCACAGCAGTGTGTACAATTCAGGCATCGTCCGGCCTCACTAATTGCTTTCTCCTGATCAAACCCGAGCTCGACCTCCGTGAAGTCACCTTTCCTGCTTGATATGCTCTGATAGGGCATGAAAGCTCGTGCTTGCGGTTGGAAATGAGCCTGATCGACTGTTGGTTTTGCAACTCTGTATATCTCAGGTTCTCTACCAGCTCTGAGGTCCTCCCCGCGGAGATATCTATCAATAGAGATAGCAGCTTCACGTCCTTGACCAACTGCTTGAACAACAGTAGCGGGACCCAAGACACAGTCACCACCTGCGAAAACATCCTTCATGCTTGTCTGCAGTGTGACCTGATCAGCAATGATGGTTCCCCATTCTGTAGTATCGAGTCCGTTGTGAAGCGGGATAGGTTCTACAGATTGTCCTACAGCTACAATCATGGTATCAGCGACTACAGTGAATTCAGAGTCAGGGATTGGGCGAGGTCTTCGTCGTCCTGAGTGATCAGGCTCGCCAAGACGCATTCGGATACACTTGACACCTTGGATGGCTCCACTTTTCGTGATCACCTCAACAGGGTTTGTCAAAAACATAAATCTGATACCTTCTTCACGTGCTGCTTCTACCTCAGTGGGAGTAGCTGGAATCTCAACCTGAGAACGCCGATAAATCATCGTCACTTCTTGGGCGCCCATTCGAAGCGCTACTCTACAAGAGTCTACTGCAGCATCACCGCCGCCAATGACAACAACTCGTTCTCCAACCTCCACTCGTTCGTTGGAGGCAATCTTATCCAAGAACTCAATGGCGTGATAGACACCCTTTGATTCCTCTCCCGCTATCATCAGTTTATTGCTTTGACTTGCACCAGTCCCAATGAAGATAGCTTTATACCCTTCCTTCTTGAGTTCATCAATCGATTGGATATCCCTATCACAAATGAAGTCTACTCCGTGCTTTCCAACCCAATGAATCTCCTCACGAAGTATCTCTCTTGGAAGTCGATACTCTGGTATAGACCATTTCAAGAGACCTCCCTCTTCAGATCGTTTTTCGAAGACTGTGACCGGGTAGCCTTTGCGAGCAAGTTGGTACGCACAGGATATACCTGCAGGACCAGCTCCTATAACTGCCACCCTCTCCTCCTTGTCAATCTTCGATTCTACAGGAATCTGAGTTCCATACTCTCGCTCATAATCTGCTAGGAATCTGTGAAGATTTCGTATGCTAATGCTCTCATCGTACTCTCCTCGCTGGCATTGACCTTCACACCAACTAACACATACCCTTCCTAGTGTTCCAGGGAATGGTACAGCGTCCCGAACGATCTTTATGGCATCAGCGAATCGTTCCTGATTTAGTAATGTTACAAAAGCCTGCGCATTTACCTGTGCTGGACAATTGATACGACAAGCGGGGTGATCTCGTTTGTCGATTGTATAAACATTAGGAGTTGCTTGTGGGAATGGAAGATAGGTTGCTTTCCTGAAACCGAGACCTTGGTCGAATTCATTTGAGGTCTCTATCGGGCATACTTCAACACAAGCACCACACCCTGAGCATTTATCCTCCAAGATGTATCGCGGCTTTCTTAGTACTTCCACATGGAAGTTTCCAGCTTTACCAGTCACTCTCTTGACTTCCGAATATGTAAGAAGTTCGATATTCGGATGTCGTGCTACTTCGCTAAGTCGGGGAGTCAAGATACATGCAGAGCAATCAAGGGTTGGGAACGTCTTGTCGATCGCTGCCATTCTACCGCCTATACTGGGGGTCTTTTCGACAAGATGGACCTTGAATCCTTGATTTGCTATATCAAGTGCCGCCTGCATGCCAGCTACTCCGCCGCCGATCACGAGAGCACTGGAAGCCTGGTCGTTTGCTCCTATAGCATCATTCGTTTGCGTCGGTTTTTCAATTGTCATGTTGTTAGCTCCTCAAGCTGTAATTGTACAGTCTAACCTGCTAGAACAAAGAACTATGGAACCTGATGCCCTCTGATTTGCTCCACTTAAAATCCCACGAGTTACAATCTGTAATATAGTATACCTTTGCACGAACACTTCACTCTCGTTGGCCTTCAAGCAAGGCGAATCCATGCATCAGAGGTACGGTCGAATGTAGTCAATGTTTGTCAACAGGCTAGTAATAGGCCGTACATGAGTTAGACTGTCGACGAAATAAGTTTACGCAGTATAAAAACGTTCACGTTTTCGGGTTTTCTTTTTCAAATCCTAACCATTTTCCTAGTTTTTGTTCATTTTGTAACATTTAATAAAGGTCTTTTGTTTTGAGCTTACGAATGGAAACCAGAAAATGTATGTTATCAGACTGAATGGAAGTCGAACAAGTATGATAACGATAATGGGGTTAGTTATCCGTGTTTGCTTTCATACATAGCTGTTTCATTTTGTAATTGATTACGAATTGATAGTTACATGACAGTTCTAGCATGAAATCATTAATAATTTGCAAGTTAAAGGGATACTAGAAATTTCAATTGGTAACTAAAAGAGAGTGATATTCTAGTTTCAAATATCAGCGGAAGGAGAATTATCGTTTTCGGACATTTATGCAAATAGAGTTGGTGAAATACATTCACCTCGGTTTTCTTTTAGTTCCACAAGTTTGCTTCGTTGTTCATTCAGGATGGAGAAGAGGAGTTCGGGCGTATCAGACACGGATTCCTTGTAGGTTTTCTCGATTCTGTCAATTTTTGCTAGAAGCTCAGGGACTCGAATCTTGAACTGTTCCTCGTATTCTTGTATAGTGTATTCTTTGTCCAGATATTTCTCGAAAAGCTTCTGCAGATCCTCATGATAGGGGATATAACCAATTGGCGTTTCAATTGCACCAACCTCACCATGAACTCGAAGCTCCATCCACTTCAACCATACTTGCTTATCCGACTTATCGGTTATGAATTTACAATCCTTATCCTTCAGGAAGTAGTTGACAGCGAATATTAGAGGAATCCTTTCCAGATTGGAAACGAAATCAAGATGGTTCTGAATATACTTCCCTAAAGGAATAGATATGAAATCTAGATTTGAGAAAGGTTGGAATGCTCGCACCCCACTAGGACCTAGTGTCGCAGCAGTCGTTTCTGATTCTAAACTCGCACCCATAGTTATTACTCCATGTTCCCAATTCAACGACTGCTGAACTGGCACCCATGTATCACTATCGCGGCCTCCATAGATGATACCACCAATCTCCACACCTCTTGGATCATCCAGGGTATCATCCAAATTTGCGAGACCTTCAAGACCAATGGTGTATCTTGCATTCTTATGGGCGAAAGGAATGAGTTCACCATCACGGTCGACCTTTCCTTCGAACCATTCTCCAGAGTGATTGATTCCAAGCTTTGGTAACTCTAATCCATCATCCAACCATCTAGGCTCAGCGTCATCGGTGATAAGAACATTTGAGAAAATAGCTGGTTGCTTTGAATGAAGTACATCCCAAATAACAGGATCATCCTTTGCAGTAACAGACCGAATGATTCCAAAAATTCCTTTCTCCACATTCACTCCACGGACTTTGCCTTCCATTTCTCGTAGGTAAGTCAGATCATCGCCTACAATGGAATTTGCTCGAACCATCGATGTGCTTGTCTTTCCACAACCTGAAGGAAAAGCTCCTGTGAAATACGTTTTCCGTCCGGAAGGTCCATGAATCGCCATCAAAAACATGTGCTCTGCGAGCCAACCTTCCCGGTCAGCTTTGCGTATCGCAAGACGAAGAGCGAGCTTTTTCAACCCAATAGTGTTTCCAGCGTATTGCGTATTCACGCTGTATACAGTGTTCTCCTTGTAGTCGATCATGACTCCCCGTTTCTTCCAATCAGTGCTAACCGAATGAATGAGCTTTCCTGAAGAATGTAGCATCCAAAAGATCTCCCTATCCTCAGGCATCCTTCTGAAATAATCATATCCTCTGCGATAGAGAAGGTCTTCACTATGAGCTACATAGAATGAGTCAGTGATTTGTACAGCAGGGATAGAGAAGGGAGAGTCTAATGGTCCGAGTACAAAGAACCGTACAACCATCTTCTTGTGTTCCATACTGCAACTGAGTCTTTGCTTAACCGATTCAAGGCCACGATCGCGATTCATTTGAGAGAGCTGTTCACCTAGAGTTTCACCTTTTGGTACAAGGTAAACTGTGCTTTCCTTATCTCTAGCTTGATCAAAGTATCCATCAAAGTGTACTGTGTGATAGGGATTCGCTAAAGGTGTTTCTTCTCCTCGAGCGATAGCAGTTCTGCGAATGTACTCAGTATCCATCTGTGAATCATTGCACACAAAGACCTTCATTGGTCTGCATAGCTCAATAGCATCCGCGACGAACTTGTGAACTCTTCTATTAGGAATAGCAAGGAGTTTTCTGAAATTGACGTCAGTTAGCGATTTTTCAAGCACGGATATAATATCATTCACAGTACAGTCCTCGTTAAAGAGTGGTGGACTAGTCAGAAATTTGACAGTTCCAATATAACACACTCGCCAGCTGCAAACTTAAGAATAATTCGTTGTTTCAGTAAATGAGCATTTGCACGATAAAGTAAGAGAGATTATGACTTCATCGACATATAGAGATGGTCAATCCTTCATGATCTATGACTACAACAGACCAATATGTTCTTTCGTGCATGTCGCCTACGACAAGACTCAAATGGGAGCGAAGCGCGAATCGCCTCAGTTGCCTTGGAGGATTGAAGGCAGAAACCATGCAGTGGTGTTTCTAATGCTAAAAGAGTTCACCTATATAGTGCCCAAAATTGAGCGTGGGTATGCAAATCAAACGCTCTATGTGAATCTTAGCAACAATGAGATCAAGATAAAATCTGTCGATCAGAAGATGAAGGAAACCTTCACTGGAGGAAAGGGATTCGATCTATGGTTGATGTGGAATGGTCTTCCTAAAGATCGAATTGTCAAGTGGGATGACTCCGAGAATGAGATTTGCATAGCTACAGGACCTTTAGGAGGCGTGACTCAATATCCTGGAGCAGGAAAGTCAATAGTGACTACTATATCTCCAACCACAGGAATCCCAATTGACTCCAATGTAGGAGGATATTTTGGACCACATCTCAAGTTCAGCGGATTCGATGCGATGGAGATTCAAGGCAAAGCCAACAAAGATGTATACGTATTGATTGATGGTGATCACGGGAAAGTACAGATTTATGACGCTTCAGACCTTCCAAACACGGCATACGAGATAACACGTGTACTCAGCGAACGTCATACTGAGAAAGAAGGAAAGGATATGTCGGTCGTTACTGCAGGTCCGGGAGCTGAGCATGCATGGATGGGATGTCTTAATTTTAGCTGGTGGGATATGCGTCGCAATGTCCCGAGATACAAGCAGGCTGGTCGTGGAGGAATTGGCACTGTCTTCAGGAATAAAAGGATCAAAGCTCTAGTCTGCAAATTGGAAAAAATCACCCTTGATATGAACAACCCAGCGGATGAGGAGGCAGTCAAGACAGTAGGACGCGAACACTCAGGAGAGATTCTTGAGCTGGATCCAAAGCAAAATAGAATGAGGGTTGTCGGTACCGGACATCTACCAAGTATCATGGATGAGTTCGATCTCCTTCCAACACGTAATTTCAGAACTGGAGGAGATCCTGCTGCGAAATCTCTCTTTGCTGATGTTTGGGAGAAGATATTCAGCAACCCTGGAAAGGGATGGGACGGATGCTGGAGACCCTGTGCGATCAATTGCTCACACTGCATAGAGGGTTTCGTTCCCAAGACAGGTCCGTTCAAAGGTAAGAATGTCGTTGTTGACGGTCCTGAGTATGAAACCATAGCAGGCTGCGGGTCAAATATTGGTGTGTTTGATCCACACTATGTCGCTGAATTGAACTTCTATTGCGACGCTTATGGAATTGATACAATCTCATTTGGTACCACCATGGGCTTTGTTATGGAACTCTTTGAAGAGGGACATATTGATGAGAAGGCAACAGGTGGACACAAACTAACCTGGGGTGCAGGGGATGCAGCGTTAGCTGTTCTTCACGAGATAGCTGAAGGGAAAGGCTTTGGTGGCGAACATTTCGGTAAGGGCACTCATTACCTAAAGAGCTACTTTGGAAACAACTTCGGAGTAGACAAGCAGGTCATGCAAGATATCGGCATGGAACACAAGGGTCTCGAATACTCAGAATATGTGACCAAGGAGAGTCTTGCACAACAGGGCGGCTATGGACTTACACTCAAAGGACCTCAACATGACGAGGCGTGGCTCATTTTCCTCGACCAAGTTCACAACTACATACCTACATTCGAGGATAAAGCTGAGGCATTGCACTACTTCCCGAACTGGCGCACATGGTTCGGTTTGAATGGATTGTGTAAATTGCCTTGGAACGATGTCGTACCTGCAGATAATGCAAAGACATCCGAACCAGCCAAGGTTCCAGGTCATGTAGCATTCTATGCACGATTCTTCGAAGCGATGACCGGACGACCCACAAAAGGTGAGGACCTCATTCATATGTCCGAGAAAGTCTACAACTTCCAGCGTATCTTCAACATCAGACAGGGCAAGGGGCTCAGATTGCATGACTCATACATCCCATACAGGAGCGCTGGTCCGGTCACTGATTGGGAGTACGAATCCCGACAGGACAGATACGATGGACAGCTCAAAGAAGCTGGTGTCGACATCAGTGGCATGTCGACAACGGAGAAGAACAAGAAGCTCCGTGAGATGAGAGAGGAACGCTATAGGCTTCTCACTGATGCTGCCTACAAGCGTCGTGGCTGGACACGAAACGGTGTTCCTCAGATGGAGAAGGTCAAGGCACTTGGTCTTGATTGGATTCCGGAAGTTGTTGAGATTGTCAAGAAGTACGAGAGCTCTGAACCTCCAAAAGACACTCTGCCAGCGAGCGATGAAGCTTGGAATTAGCAAATTGCTTATGAGGGGCAGCACTTGCCCTTCAATTTATCCTCACATCAATAATTCGAGTTTTGGAGATTGCCAAGAAATAGAGAAAGGATTAATACATCCCATGAATACAATAAAACCACTCGGAGGGCTTTCGTGATGAATAGCAAAACAGCTGCGATAGTGCTAATTCTAGGTACTTTGCTGGTCGGTCAAATGCTAGTAGGTGTAGCGTCAGCATCGACAGAGGTAGTAACGGAACCTCAAGTGGACAAGATAGTCTTCAAGATTATTTCAGGAACCAGTCAGCAAGTAACTGCTCTGCAAAGCGGAACAATCGATATCATTGGCAATGCATTAGGTGATACCTCGTACTATTCAATACTTGATGCCGATGAGAACATTGATGTGACCAGGGATCTTAGGAATGGATATGCTTGGATGATGATCAATTGTCAACGCTATCCACTTAATATCACAGCCTTTCGAAGGGCTATTGCATTTGCACTAGACAAGGAGTATATCTCTAGTACAATCCTCAGTGGGTTTGCACAGCCCTTGGATTCAGTGATACCCGCAGATAATCCGCTGTCAATCGAAAGTGAATTAGAAACCACTTACTATAGCAAATCGATATCTATCGGACAGCAGCTTCTTAGTGATGCAGGATTTGAGAATATCGATGGTGATTCCTATCTAGAAGCTCCCGATGGCTCGAATTTTGATATTACAGTTGAAACAGGATCCAATTTTGGTGTGGCACCTGCGGTTGGAGAAGCCTTTGAAGATGCTTTGAATGATCTGAACATCAATGTGACTTTGGACACATCTTATAGTTATGACTACATTTCAAGGGTTACGATATACAAGGATTATGACATTGCCCTAATGGGTAGGAATTATGAAGACCTAGATGTACGATGGCTTGTTGACGAGTTTCATTCTGATAACTATGATTCATCCATATTCAATGCGCCAGGATTTGTGAATAATACCTACGATGACTACTGCACTCAATTCATCGAGGCAATCACATTTTCTGAGTTGGAAACAGCAGCAACCAAGTTACAGGAAATCCTGTGGTTTGAGTGTCCTGTCATCATCTGCTACCAGAATCACATGATCTATGCGAATCGAAATGATGAATTTGGGGGGTTTGTCTTAGATCCATTAGAAGGTACTTCTAGCTGGTGGACAAATATGAAGGTCCATCCACTGAGTGGTACTGGAGGTACCTTGGAGTGGAGTCTCGATCAAGACATTAATTCATTCAACTATCTGGTCTATCCCACAGAAAATGGAAAGAAAGTATACAGAATGCTCCTAGATTCTCTACTGGTTACTGGTGTTGACGAATACATGGTTCCCAATCTAGCAATTGATTGGGAAATTCAAACTCATGATGATGATCCAGCGATTATCGACGGTCATATGAAGATCACATTCGATTTACTACAAGGTACTGGATGCTCAGATGGAAGTGAGCTAACATCATCAGATGTGAAGTACTCGCTTGATTTCTGCAAAGATGCAGGATCTCCACTTAGCAATGGTCTTGATGATCTAGTAGCGACCTCTGCTCCTAGCCCATACATATTCACTTGCGAGTTCTCTAAGGAATCCTATTTGAACTTGATTTCTGTCGGATTGAAACCTATCTTCAATAAGGCCTACTTGGAAGCTGAGGGTGTTACCACCTCTAACTATAATTCGTGGAATCCAGATCCGACGACAGAAGAGTATGTTACTACCGGACCATTCAAAGTCACTGGCTATACCTCAGGGGAGTATCTGGAAATTTCTCAAAATGGGAACTACGTGCGAAACGAAGCGACAAGCACCGTTACAACGAGCACAGGTACAACAAGTACGAGTACAACAAATACAATAACAACGAATACCAATACAACAGATAGACCGGATGACATTAATGATGTACTAACTCAAGTTGGGATTTACCTTGGCGTGGGGGTAGTGGTGGTTGTTCTTATCGTTGTCATCTTACGAAGAAGATGAATGGAGAACCTTATTGAGTAATCGGAATTCTGTGAGGAGAACACGCCATTTTCCTCACTCTCGATTTTTCAGGACAAAGACTTAGGCTATAGAATTATATTGTCAGGCGGGAGTCAAGAATATTGGAGATGCAACTCGTGGCAAGAACAACAAACAGGTGTAGTTCATGTGATGCGATTGTCTCAATAAAAGAGCGATATTGCCCAAAGTGTGGGGAGGAGATCCATAAGAGGAAGCTGACGAAAGAGTATTCGGGTGTTCTTCATCAGCAAGGTCGCATAGCGATAGATGATGACTGGGATGAGGAGGTATCGGTTTCTAGAGAAGCTGAAGGAGTCGCACAAGTCAGATGTGAGTCATGTGGAGCGACGAACAAACACTCACAGTTGAGATGCAGAAACTGTGGAGCGAAGTTGTGAAACTCTTCAGACTTCGCTTGGCTATGCTTATAGTGTGATTTAATACCTCGCAAATAGGTTACAAGAACATGGCAGGTTTTTGGCTCCTGAAGAATCATAGACCCACGGGGAGATGGCAGTATATCTACTGCATTATTGCAATCATTGCTTTGATACTTGTTGGTATAATTATCATATTAAAGAATTGAGAACAAGATGGTAAAATACTAAATTAGTCAAAGCGGTATCATAGGATTCATAAGAAAAGTAATGAATACTGTTCTGATGGATAACAATGAAGATAGTTGGATATTTTGAAGGAACAGATCCTTTCGTGCTAACAAGACTAGTAGCAGAGGGATTCGGAACCCTACCGTTGGCTAATCCATGGGACAATCATGGAAAAGTCTGCTCTCGAATTGAACCTGGAGAGATAGATCTCATAATTGGATACTTGCACAAGCTTATGCCTCCTGTAGCAACATCAAAGAAAGAATTAGACCCTACATCTAAGATGGGGATATCACCTCCAAAAGATGTTTCAGCCTATGACTTGCTTTTCCCAGCAAAAACGAATAACATACCTGTGCTCGTAATCGCACCAATTGATTGCCACGACGAAGCTCAGGAATTACTTGGTGAAGCTGCCGAATTTGTTACTTTTGTAAAGCCGGAAGATCTTGAAGCGACAGCACTTGCGTTGCTTAAAAAATAGCACAGCGAATGATTTCGAGAAGGTATCAATCCTTCTCCTTTTTCTTAATTTGGCTTTGAAGCACACATTTTTTACATCCACTCTTTGACAGAATCTTATGTCTGGCAAACTCAAGAAATGCACCGTCGATGATAAGGAGGACATCTGGAACATTGTGTCATATGCATATGGTGTACCTGAAACATCCAGAGAAGGATTCCTCGAACGACTAGATATCATCGCAAAGGAATTTTACTTATATGAAGTGGACAACGAAGCCGTTGTAGCTGCTAGAATGATCCCATTCAAACAGAATATCCGAGATGTATTGAAACCCATGGGTGGTATTGGCATGGTGGCCAGCTCTCCTGAACATAGGAGAGAGGGTCATGTTCATTCTCTTATGATTGGTGTCTTAGAGGAGTTGAAACGAGAGGGATATGCAACAAGTACTCTATATCCATTCAAGGATACTTTCTACATGGCTCTTGGTTACACAAAGATGCCAATGTCTAGAATCTTGGAAACCGATCCTCGCACACTTACTGGTGTAACCATGCCAACAGGCTATTCGGTCAGGAGAGAGTCTGGTGATGAAGTCTTCAAACTTTGGAGAGATATCCATGAGGCTATGGTGAAAGAAACTCATGGAGCTGTGATGCGAAACGATGATCGATGGAAAGAAAGAACCAGCGCATTCAGAGCAAAGGCAGCAGTCGCAAGGAATTCTAAGGGAGAGGCAGAAGGAATCCTGACCTATGGAACCAAGGGATACGGAGAAGGTCATGCGTGGTCTGAACCCGGACAAATCAGCATAGGAGATTTCCATTGGAAGACAATCGAGGCGCGAGATGCCATTTTGAACTTCCTCTACAAGCATGCAGATCAAATCACCAAAGTCAATATCCTCATAAATTCGAGAACTGAAGACTACTACCACTGGCTGAAAAATATCCACACTCCAGTATTAAAATCATCCATATTCAACATGGCGAGAATCGTTGATGTGAGAACAAGTTTTGAAGGCATTCGTGTTGATTCAACAGGAAGTCTGGTTCTAGAAATCATAGATCCCCATCTTGAATGGAACAATGGTGTGTTCAGATTCTTTGAAGAAGATGGATTTCTCAGAGTTGAAGAGGTAGAAGAATCAGCGAAGACGACTCTGACAATTGAAGGACTCACTTCTGTTCTATATGGAACTCTGAATGTTCAACAACTCAGAAGACTTGGTTGGTTAAAGGGAGATGCCTTTGAATTCACAGGTACTGAGGTTAGTGGACCAGATGGGATAAAATATAGAGGAATCGTGAATTTAGATGATTGGTTCCCGCAAATGACTCCTTGGCTAACAGAAGACTTCTAGATGTGTGAATTTCGAGAAAGTAGAGGGAGATATCAGCTTGGAGTAGGAGAGGTCTAGTGTGGGAAAGACAATTGCTCGTGTTGATATCCCCCTCTTTTCCGCATTTTGAGGTCGCATTTGAAAATAGAAGGTTGGTCCCTGCAACATGCTGCGTCTAAGATACTGTCATCTACATGTTGATAAGATATATTCTTGACAAAATGCGGAATTGCATGATTTGAAGGTGAACTGAGAGACTTAGGTTCGACATCTTTCATTTGTGGTACAGTTACCCAGTGTTCCACCTTTGGCACCTTCAACATTTTATTAGTGTTTTAATATATTAATATTTTTTGTTTATACTAAAATAATAGAAATAATTAAATAATAATTTATCGTGGATTGGATAGAGTGCTGCAAGAATTCATTGGTGCAAATGATTGGTTTATCTCATTAATCAAGGATCGCATCAAGAAGGTTGAATGAAATGTATATCCCAGAAGAAAGAGCTCTAAGACTATTGGAAGTGCAGTTTACTATCCTACCAGAAGATGAATGGTTGATTGGTTTATCTGATTTGACTTATTTTCAAGGCATAGGATTCTCAATGCCCATATCCTTCGATTTTGAGGAAGTATTCTCAGGAGAAAAACCAATTATAATCAGCACTTCTGATGGAGTGATCCTATCTTCAGGGAATGATGAATTTGGATTAGAAAATGCCGAAGAATGCAGCAGTCAAGATTTAGGAATCCCAATTATACTGCAGGAATGTGACTTCAGAAATGGAATAGAGATTGCAGAAGAGAGTAATCCGTTCCCTGAAGATGAACTACAAAGACCGAAGCTATTAATGCATGACACCCCTCAGCTCTATGCATTTCTGCCTGGACTTTTCTATTGTTCGCAACTAGGATGTACTGTTGATGGAATACTTGTTGAGGTTTTGAATAGTGAAATTTTGGGAATGAATGTTGCTAATTTTAGAGCTGAATCTGTAAGAACCTATGATATCAAACAGGGAATCTCAATCGATGGGAAAGGAAACATTGAGGACGTTGATTTTAACATGTCCACTACAGGTAGATTTGCAACAGGGATATCAGAAGAATTGATAGACTATTCACAGCTCCTTGCCTTCAACTCAATGCAGCAAAGTGCATACTCAATTGAAATAGATATTGCAATCCAGATGGCAATGGTACTGGAACCAGAACAAGTTAAACGTGCATTTGTATCTGGCCCGATCTTCACAGGACAACTAATGACATTACTTCACGATATAGAAAAGAAAGGACTCGATCCAAGAAATCGATTATATGTACGCAATCGTGAATTTCCGAACGGAGTTATTGTTGAAGTAGAATACAGCTCGTATACTGCGATACGAAACCTATATTCAGAAGGTGGGATTCAATGCCCTTATCATATAGGAATTGAGTCGCAAATCAGGAACCTTTCGTTTGCAAGGCTTATTGAACCGAAGATGGAAGTGGATATTGAACGAGCTGTCTTGGATGCATTTGACTTTCTCAAGTTAGAACTAGGAACTAATCCATCCAAAGATATGATGTTAGGATTGATATTCTCTGGAGGTAGAGTAATTGTCTGAACGTTTTGAAGCACTCTATGCTGAATGCGTCACCAAATGTAAAATGATGATTGACACCCAGGATAGTTCTTACATTTTCTCATTATCATCTCATCTCAAAAATCTATTCGAGATGCTTTTAATTCGAATTGAAGAAAGAAAGGATACTCTTGAAACAGCGATAGAAGAATACACAGAAGGAGCGTGTTATGAGGTTTGCATGAGGTTCATTGAGGAATTTGGCATCTATGAAAACATTACACACCTCTCACTTCTTGCAAAGTTCATTGCGTGCGAATCATCCGTAGCATATAGCATATCTGGAGTAGTGGATGTTTTAGATTCGCAATATAGGACCAAAAGAATAGTAGGCAGTTATATCGCAGCATTACTGTATTTGATGCAGATTCAAATTAACTAGGTTCCTCAGATTTGGGGTAGAGTTTCATTCCATCTGCAGCAATGTAAGGATTACTATATTGTTTTTCAGAATAGTCACTCATAATGCGGAGTAACCAAAAACAGATTAATTTCATCTGCGACCTTAGCAAGCAGTGCTATTGATGAACTATCCTCCAAGTTCATGTTTACTAGTATTTCATCAATATTCTTCGAAACTTTATTGACTTGATCTAGGTTCCTCTGTATACCTTTACGTAAAAGATCATCCAATCCCATTGCCATAACATAGACAGATTTCTTCCTTCCTCTATGTGACTGATTATTATCGGTCCGTCTAGTTATGATATCAAGTGACTCTAAACTAGAACAGACAGAAGATACAGTACTTTGCGATAGGCCAGTCATCTCAGATAATTCCTTCGCGGACAATCCATCTGCTGAAAAAAGTCCTTGTCTATATAATATGTACAATACATTTCCTGCAGTTCTTTGTAATCCTAACCATTCAGATCCAATCTGAAGTACTTTGCTTATTTGCGTGTTCAAGTGCTTCCTACTTTTCTTACTCATATAGAACACATCCTGCTCGAGGTAGAATAACCAACGATTCAATTCCTACCATCGGATTTTCAGCATCGCGATTTTTAACAATCAGCCTGCCCCCATATTTATTTACGATTTCTTTGGAAAAGTGAAGACCTAGGCCACCAATTCTTTGATTAGGATCAAATATTCTGGAAATTGTGTCTTGTCTTATCCCAGGTCCATTATCTATAATAGAAATATGATATGCATTCTCAACTTCAATTACCTTGATGGTAACTTGTTTCTGCTCTTTTGAATTGTGGACAACTGAATTCTCTAATAGGTTGAAAATTAGCTGTTCTAAGAATCCATCAGCTAGAATGGTTGCATCTTTCACTTCAATCTGCTTATCAAGAATATAATCATCATTTGTTTCAGCAAGCATTTTACATGCTTCGTCAATCGCCCTGATCAAATTTCGTGCGACTAACGGAGTCCAGCGGAGTTGTTCCGACCCTCTTGCCTTAGAAATGACTGCAGCACTTCGAATAACAGCGTTCTTAATATCACTAGAAGCTTGAGTGAGTTCTATGATTTCCGTTCTAGAAAGGATATTTGATAAAAGCTCAACATTGCAAGATATGATCTGCAATTGATTGGCAATGTCATGAGCTAATAAGTCCAAGAACAATCGTGAACGTTTCATTTCCTCTTCTAGCATATGTTCAGTCCAACGTTGTTCCGTCACGTCCAACGAGTATTCTATGATCTGTACAATGTCGCCCATATCGTTAAACACAGGATAGGCATGGACTTCGAGGTATTGTTCCTCTCCTTCATTATTGAAATGGATATGCTCAACAACAACAGGTTTCTTTCTCTTTACAACCTCAATTAAAGGACATTGATGTCCTTTACCATTGCAGGGGAAATTTACATTATGGCTATATTCAAAGCATTTCAAACCGAGAGACGAATCAATACCAGAAGCTGCATTTGCGAGCAAAATCGAGTAATCATTCACATCTATAACAAAAAAGGGGTGAGTCAAGGATTCTAGTACTCTATGAAGAAATTCGTTGGAAAATTGTGGATCACTTTTTTTTCTAGTGCCAGCATGCCTATCATATGAATGAATCGAAGATGAATCATGTGGCGCATATGTTGAATTTGATTCACCGTATGTTTTTTTCTCTTCACCCACCAATCGCACCTCCATTGAATTAGATAGGAGTACTACGCAGAAACGAACATCTCAGAGCTTGTCCTCGAGTACGCTTCTTACTTGATCAGCTGTTTTTTCTAGAGATTGCCAGACACGCTTATCTTCCACTCTTCTAAAGAAAAGAAAGCTACCGTCATCCAACTCTGTACCAATTCTAAACCATTTATCCTGAACTCTGAATTCATGAACAGCTATCGAAACTCCTGAGCCTTTGATTGTCGTTATTCGAGGATGATCGTAGCCAAGATTTTCATTTACTCTTCTAGAAGTGTCAGAGAGGAGGGATATCATGGCAGCAAGTCTATCGCTATACGAACCATTCTTCGTTGTCCCTGCAATGATAAGACCTCTTTCATTTGTTACCACACAGCTTTTGAATGGCCGCCCTATCTCCTGACCAAGGTTTTGCATTATTATCTCCAAACGTTCTGTCTTTCCTAATCTCATTATTTCCACCCTAAGTGACTGTTTCTTCGTGTAGCTTAACATCCCAAAGATTGACAATCTCTATTATATCTCGACATAAGTTTTCAATCTCAAATGTAACCAGACCTAACTGAAGTTCACTTGGAAAAATACAGGCCAACATGACATTTTCTGCAATATGCTTTAACAGTATTGAGAAACTTACGCATCCAGCCTCTTCAGCTTCAACCATTACCTGTCGAAAATTCTTTGTAGCATCAACAAGACGGATAAAATCTTCAGAGATTGTAATGAGACCTGCTGACATGCTACTAACGACCATTTCAATATTCTGTGGCATTTGCTCATAGAAAAGCCGATGAGCCAGGATATAACCATCCACTGTGAATATTGTTAGTCCCCATACTGGCACTCTTGATTCAAAATCTGCTAAAAGAGATCGTATTTTTTGTACAGGCGGTACTACAACACCTTCTTCTTGTATCATCATTTTCACTCCTTATACACTCTGGTAAGGTGCTGAAGATTCAGTAGTTTCCTCACTCACCTCACTAGCTAGTAATCTAGTCTCAATTATTCTTAGAAGGAGAATCAAGGCATCTTTACACGATTCGCTTTGTCGTGCAGACATTCCTACAGCTTGCTCAACCCCGAGCCAAGCTGCGACTTGAAGTGGATGAACGCAATCTTCACGATCTTGCTTATTGGCTATAGAAACAATTGGTATCTCACCAAATGCTGCTATGGTTTCTGTCAAAATAGCACATGCATCCCCAATCATCGCAGGATCTGAAGAATCTACAACTAGAAGAACGCCATCGGAATTACTTCTCATCGTGTCCCTGACAAATTTGAAATGAAGTTGTCCAGGAACTCCTCTGAGTTCAATCTCCTTTGTCATCCAACCTTCATATTCTTGAGTTTCTTTCTCAAATTCCTTTTTGGGGATAATCAAACCCATGTTATCTATTGACTTTCTAGCCCATATCACTCGTCCCAAATCAAATCCTGTTGTCGTAGAACTTCTTTCGCCTCGATAATCATCTTTCATCTCACGTTCAACAGACATTGCGTTGGGATCCAAAGTATGTATCATTGTGGTCTTCCCAGCCTGGAAAGGACCTGTTACATAGACTTTGTAATCGTATGATTTTAGTTTGCGAATATCCATTCTGATATCACCTTGTTTCTCCTTCAAGTTCATACACACGTGTTGCAGAAGAGAATCTGATTATAGATTCTCCTCAACACTTCCTACTGCTTTATCCATCTCAAAATCAATGAGTCCGATCTTTGCGTCTCGTGGAGCTGTCGCGATCAGTGCAGCGTTTGAGAGTTTTCGAACAATGATAGTCTTGTTCTCGCCCTCAATCACGATATTCTTAGGATTACCAGATTCCAATGCCGATCCGACTCTGCCACCAATAGATACTAGTGCAGCAGCCATCGCGGAAACAGCTTTGTCATCTACACCCTTGTGAAGAGCAGCTACCATTAGCTGACCTCTATCACTGACCAGCGCACAACCATCGACCTCACTATCAGCCTCTAGTTGCTTCAAGATTTCTTCCAATTTCTTTATTTTTGCACTCATTTTACTTATCTCCTATTTTTCATAGAACTCACAGGTGTCCTTTTCCCGCGCAGACACGTAGATTTTTTTCTTCTCACACCAAACCTGCCCTGCAGCATTGGTCTCACCAGCGTATTTGCAATCAGATGTCACCATTGAATTCACCCCGGCGAAATTACTCCAATGCAACGGTAAAGACACTAGCATTAACTTCAGGTGTATATTGACAGCTTGTCACAGTGCAGTTCTTGCCAGTCTTTTCATTGACAGTAGCATAGAGAATAGCCATCATTGGGCAGGGAGGAATCATGTTTGCATCGCCTTTCCGAATGATCGTTGTTGCCGGTGCGAAAATGCACTCACCAATATCTACTTTCAATTCATCATCGGTCGCGCTTATGATCTCACACCGCTGAACAGCTCCAGATTTCTTGATTTCAGTTGCAAAGGATTGAGCGATGGATGCGACATCACTACCTTGAATGTTCAATCCAAGGGATGAAAGCATTCCTTTCGCGTCACCCTGAAAGGCATTTGCCATTTGGGTCCAAATCAGAGGAATATCTAATCCCATGTTCACCATGGCTTCTGCGACTGCAACCATCACAGCATTACTGGTATCCAGAAGTCCTTTGTATTCCATTTATTATAACTCCTGAGTCGTTAAGTCCTAGGTTCAGGATGATACAACTCAACAATTATTGTATTAATTTCATATATATAATTATTTTAGATATATCCAAAATAATTGGTATTATAAAAAGAAGTGCAAAAAGGAAGAAAAAGAGGAAATATGTGAAGCTGGATCTTCAACGAGGTGAAGATCCAACATTCAAAATTTGTGTAGTAGGTCAATTATCCCTTTGTATAGTCAGAACAAGTATTCTTTTCAGTCCCTGAAACATAGATCTTCTTCTTTTCACACCATATTTGACCTACAGCGTTCGTTTCGCCAGCATATATACAATCGGACATTTTTATTCTCCTTGGAGATTTTTATTATATACTCCAAATTTCTATTGTTTTTGATATAATAAAAAGAAATTGTGGCATTGCTCTATTGCTGTGCACTATTGCATTGCATTATTTCTCATCTGTTCGTTTGACTAATGAACGAAGCTGCAGACTAATAGATGATCTCCAGAAATTTCAAGAGGAGCTACAGATAATTCAACTACTTTCATCTTCATACCCTTTGGAAGAAACTCGATAGTGATTATGCCTCCAGATTCTGCTTTCTTCTTCAGTTCCTTTAAGCTCTTTTTGGATAGAAAATCATCCATTGGTAATCCATGTGCCATTGATGGTTCACACCCTGAGAGTTTGCAGAATTTCTGATTTCCAAAGATTACTTTATCATCTTGAATCACGAATTGAACTAGCTCTGACGCATCTGTAACAGATCTTAGTAGCGTCACCTCTCTCTGCAGATTTTCTTCCATTACTTTTCTTTCCGTTATATCCAGATTGTATTCTATCATCTGAACTACATTACCATTATCATCAAAAATCGGATGCGCATGTATCTCCAGATGCCTAGTACGTCCACTCACAGTATGATGAGTATGTTCTACAATGACTGGTTTTCCACTTGCTTTTAACTCTAATAATGGACAGGGATGGATTTCTCCGGAGCAAGGTTTAGAGGATTTATGCGTCAGTAAATGACAGGTTGAATCTGAGGACAATGCACCTAAACGGGCAGCTTTGTTTGCCATCAATATTGAATAGTTATTTGCGTCAATCACGTAAAAGGGGTGAGAAACTGATTCCATCACAAGGTTAAGGAATTCACTCTGTTTCTTCAGCTTATCTTCTGTTTCTTTTCGAGATGTTATATCTTCAGTAATTATCGTTACGCCAGCATCACCATCATCGAAAGTCGTTGGAATGAATTTTATATGCAAATATCTCTGTCCACTGCTGCGCTGAATTGTAGTTTCATAGGAGATATGTTTCCCCTCAATAGCATCTCGAATCGAAGAAACTGCTATTTCATCAAAAAGAAAGTCAATATTGCTTTTTGTTATATTCATCCCAATTATATTGTCGGTCTTAGCTTCAGCAAGATCAGAAAAGGTTTCGTTCACCCGAATTACACATAATTGTGAGTTCAGCATCATCACACCTTCACGTGATAGATCTAAGACTGCTTCTACTGGAAGACGGGGAGAGAGAAAGTACATCTTTGCTGCTCCGACATTCTTCATTTCGACTTGTCCCGAAATAAGTAAAACATCAAGATATCTTGCAGTACTATTACGATTTAGGTTAATTTGAGTGGCTATCTCAGTGATAGTTAATCCCCGAGGATTATCCTTCAATGCTTCTTTAATCGACCCAAGAATCCGCTTGAACTGCCCCAAGATGTTTCAATCTCCAATACCAAAGATCAATGAGAGATAGATTTCCTAACTCATTCGAGGGAAATCATTCACTCAGTAACCTTTGCTTCTGATAAAACTCTCGATGCAACAATTTGCCTAGTATATTTTCTAAGCTGTTCAAGATTTCTATTTGTCTCCTCTTCAAGTGAATTAAGAGCTGCACGTCCGTCAACATCATAGTCATCTAAGGTGAGACGCATAGCTTCGACTTCTCGTAAAATTCCTTCAAGTTCCAGAGACAATCTCCGTACACCAAAAGTAACTATTCCGGACAAACCCTCATTTATTTCATAGTATGTTGGTTTTCTGCCACGACCAGGATGACTAGTATCTATTCGACTTTCGATAAATCCAAGGTTCCTAAGCTGAGATATTGCGACACTGATACTACCCCTTGAATACCCAGTTAATTCAGCTAAATCATCTGAAGAAAGGGGTTCATGTGTCCAATAATGCTCGACAAGTAGCGACGCTAAGACATCCCTTGCGGCTTCAGAAAGTCCAATCCAGTGTAGATGTTTCTTGGAAATACGCGAGAGTTTGATATATACGAGCGAGTCACGATTCACCATTTATAGACACTTCCATTGAATGTCGAGATTATCATCTATTAATTCACCCTTTATCCTCATCCGGATATTTATTAATATTCTTATTATTACTATAAATTTCAACATATTGAAACAATCAAATCCTTTGAAATAATCACTTAAGAAGAAAGAAAGACGTCGGATTAATACTCAAAAAGCTATTAAATGAACTTTTCATCCCTCTACTGAACTCCTGGGGATTGTACCGTGCAATATCGTGTTCTTGTCATAGATGATGATGAAGACCTCCTCTATATAACTCAAAAGAGCTTTCAATTGATAGCTCCAACTTTTGAGATAATACCTGCTACTAGTGCGCAAGAGGGTTTGCGAATCATAGCAGAGGATAATATCGACGCCATATTATGTGATTTTCATCTTGGATCAAATGCCATGAATGGACTAGAATTACTTGAATGGCTAAGAGAAGAAGGTAATTCAACGCCATTCATAATATTCACAGGAAGAAGTAGAGAAGAGGTAGCAATTCAAGCACTAAACCTAGGAGCAGATTACTACTTGGAGAAATCCTCGGATATGGAAGGATTATTCTCAGAGATAGCTCATCATATCAAGAAAGTTGTCAAAGGCAGAAAAACTGAAGAAGCTCTAATCCTTAGTGAACAGAGTTATAGAACCTTGATTCAATCTATACACGAAACGATCTTTGTTGTAAATGATATTGACTGCATTGAAGAGATTCATTCCTATAATATTCCAGATCTGGGCCCCTACTCCTCCAAGTTCCTAAACAAACATGTTACAGAGATATTTCCTGAAGTCATCTATGAGCCATATTTGCGGTTCGCTACTGAAGTAAGAGCTTCAAATTCAAGAAGAGAGTTTGAATTTAGTCTTAGACCAAATGAACAAGCGACATGGTATTCAGCAAGAATGGATCTTCATGAGAATGGGACCAGTATTGTTGTTTCAATTAACGACATCACAGAAAGAATGCAAGCATTGCAAGCTCTAAGAGAAAGTGAAATAAAAGTCAGAACGGCATTCGAAGACGCACCATTTGGATTTGCGTTGGTCGATTTTAGCGGACCAATACTCCAAGCAAACCATGCATTCTGTGATATGCTAGGATATACAAAAGATGAAATTTCTAAAATGCGATTCTCAATGCTCAGTCATCCAGATGACCGATCCAAAACTCCCTCTTTTGAAGATTTCAAATTTGAGGATGGTATTGGCAAGGTACAATTAGAAAAGAGGTATTTGCATAAAGATGGAACTACTATCTGGGCAAATGTTCATTCAACAATTGCCCATGACGATAAGGGAGTTCCTCTTTATTTCATAACACAATTCGAAGATATCACTGAAAGAAAGAGATACGAGCATGAGATATTGACTGCTCAGAAACGCTGGAGAGAAACATTTGATTCAATCCCAGATTTTGTCTCCGTTCATGATATCAATTATGTGATTCAAAGGGCCAATAGTAGCTTTCTTGAATTCCTAGGAAAAGACAAGGAAGAGGTCATAGGAAAGAAGTGCTATGAGATATTGCATCAAACCAATGAACCTCCAGAGAGTTGCCCGCATCAAAAGACATTGACGATGAAGCAGGCTCACACCGAAGTAGTAATCGACCCAAGACTAGGATGCCCCCTACAGGTCACCACCTCACCGATATTTGATGAAAGCAACGCTATAACTGGTGTTGTTCACATCGCTAGAGACATAACACAGAAAACACTCAATGAAACCGCACTAAAAGACTCAGAGGAAAAATACAGAAATCTTGTCGAAAACTCGCTTCAGGGTATCGCCATTATTCAAGGCGGGAGATATGTATACTCTAATCCAGTTTATTCTACCATTTTAGAAACTACTCAAGAAGATCTAGAAACCCTTGAAGAATCAGAAGTATGGGCATATATTCATCCTGAAGATATTCCTGAACTAAAGGAATCGATTGACAAACTAGAATCTCTGGAAATACCTTCATTCAATAGTATCTTTCGAGTCATAACTAAAATGGGATTAATAAAATGGGTCGACTCCCATTTTCAGAATTGTATGTTTCATGATAATCCAGCCCTTCAGATCTTTGGAATTGACATTACTGAAAACTATCTGAATGAGCTTGAGATTCTCGAAAAGCAAAGCAATCTCTTGAAACTCTTTGACTCGATTGGTGAGTTCGTGTGGGTAGTCGATTATGATGGGACCATAATAGAAGCCAATGAAACTGTCGTAAAGGTACTTGGGTATTCGATGGAGGAAGTCCGAGGAGCTCCAGCCATGAATTTTCATCCTGAAGAGCTTCGAGAAGAAGGTACACGCATTCTTCAAAGAATGATGGAGGGCAAGGAAACAATATGCCCCTTACCGTTATTGACAAAAGATGGACGTCATTTGCCAGTAGAAACAAGATTCAACCCAGGGACATGGAGCAAAAGAAACGTTCTCATCGCGGTCTCTCGAGAAGTAACTCCCATGCAAGTAATAGATGATGAGGATCAAAAGTATCGGTCTTTGTGCCATTCGATCAATGATATTATCTTCGTTTTTGACCACAATATGACCTTTAAAGAAGTCTATTCAAACAATGTAAACGAACTCTATATTCCTCCGAAGCAATTCATAGGAAAAGACGTATCCACAATTCTGCCTGAATCAATAGCCCGACCATTTTCAGAAATTATTCATCGAGTTAATGATACATCTCAACCAGAATCATTTGAGTATATGCTGCCAATTCAAGGGCAAGAAAGATGGTGGGAAGCAATGATTTCAAAGCATGAGAGTGGAACCGAGATTGTTGCAGTGATTAGGGACATTTCGGAGAGAAAACGGATTGAGAATGAACTGAGGGAGCAACGCCAATATCTTATCAATGTTATAGAGTCCCTCCCCCATCCATTCTATGTTATCAATGCCACGGATTATACTGTAAAGCTCGCCAACAAACATGCGGGATCACCATTAACTCCGGGTATTACTTGTCATCTTTTAACACATGACAATCAATTCCCTTGTGGTTCGGATAAACATCCTTGTCCACTGGAAGTGGTGAAGAGAACAAAAGAGCCTATCGTAACTAATCATCTTCATCTGGATATGAATGGAGAATTACGGGATATTGAGGTTCATGGATACCCGATTCTTGATGAGGACGGAAACGTAGAGGAGCTTATTGAATATTGCATCGATATCACTGATTACAAGAGAGCTTTGTCTGCGCTTGAAGCAAGCGAAGAAAGATTTCGTGAATTATTTGAAAAGGCACCTTTGGGATATCAAACACTAGATGATGAAGGATATATAATTGATGTTAACATTGAATGGCTTGAGATACTAGGATACGATAGAAATGAAGTGATTGGCAACCACTTCGAGGAATTCATGGGATCATCTTCGAAAAGTAGGTTTCAGTCAACTTTTTCGAGATTCATTTCAGAAGGAGTATTACGAGATACTGAAATTGAGCTAATTAAAAAAGATGGAACTGAAATAATTGCAAGATTTAATGGCCGGATAGCCTACACTTCAGAGGGGGACTTCAAGCAAACACACTGTATTTTCCAAGACATCACTGATTGGAAGAAGGCTGAGAGTCTGGTCAGATTCGAGCGTGATAGAGCTCAAAGCTACTTGAATTTGGTAAGTGTCATAATTATAGCATTGGATACGAATGGAAATATAACTCTTCTAAACAGAAAAGGTTGTGAAACCGCTGGATATACTGAAAATGAAGTGATAGGTTTAAACTGGATTGATCACTTTATTCCAGAATCATCTAGAAACGAGGTTAGGAAGGTATTCCAAGAAATAGTTCATGGAAACATCCGTTCCTATGAGCATATTGAGAATCGAATTGTTGACAGGCATGGTAATGAACGTCAAATCCTTTGGTACAATTCACTACTAAAGGATGAAGCGGGGAATATTATTGGCACATTGAGCGCTGGAGAAGATATAACGGAAAGAAAGTTGGCTGATAATTTACTGAAGCGACAAAATGAAGAGCTGAGTGAGTTAGCACATATCATGTCTCACGATCTCGGAAATAAGATGACAGCAATTGCCTCCTTAGTTGGTCTGCTCAAAAGGGAATATGACGAAGAAATCTTGGATAGAATTTCCTCTATTGCATACCAAAGTGCGAACCTATTGAAAATTTCAGCGGAATTAGCAGATGCTGGAATAATACTCCAGCAAAAGGAAAGTGTAGATTTGGAGATCGTTGCAAGAGAAATTGCTTCCACATTTTTACCTGCTGAAGTCACATTCATCACAAAGAATTTGCTAAGAGTGAATGGTAGTTCTGAACGAATCGGTCAAATCTTTCAGAACCTTTTCAGAAATTCGATTGAGCATGGAGAAGCTACAGAAATACTTGTGGAAGGTAGAACTGAAAGAAATGGTTATTGCCTTTACATAAGCAATGATGGAAAACCAATACCACAAGAAATAAGGAATAACATATTTCAAAAGGGATTCACAACAAAGGATAATGGAAAAGGCTTGGGATTATCCATTGTCAAGAAGTTAGTAGCAGCTCATGGGTGGAGAATCAGCTTAGTAGATTCAGAAAGAACAACTTTCAGAATATGCACAAACACATTATCGGAATTCACAAAGAAGTAAGAATAGGCTCGTGAGAGCCCTTATCTAACTTCTTAAAGCAATCCTTGAGGACGGGGATTGAATTTCAGCGCTGCATGTCTTGCATCGCCAGGTTCATAGTCTGACTTCAATTCACGCTTGTAACGCTCGTATTCATCTTCGCATTTGCCTTCTAGCTGGAACTTCGTATACTTCAACTTGATTTCATTGCTTTTGATATGATCAATGAAATACATCGGAATAAGCAAATCCAAGTCAGGCTGAATTCCTATTCTCTCTAGGACCTCCTCCAGCGTTCCACCGCCTGCTACCAACCATGGTTCACCATTGATATCAAACCAGATATCGATGGCACGTCCTACTTTCGTACCCTCCGAATCGATAATTGGGAGCTTCGAGAACTTGGAGAGACGCATATCATGCTCAGTGATAGTTCCTTCATCCAATGTTGTTTTCAAACTGTCAACGTCAGTTATGAGAACAACATCTTCAGTTATCTGAGAGATGCAGTCCATTTGAAACACAGGATCGACATCAGGTCGAAGTCCAATGGATTCCATAAACTCCTCGATTCTACCTCCACCTAGGACGATAGATTTCAAGGCTACTTTATTATCAGCGAAGGTGATGATGAAATCATTCACATTTCCTGCATGTCTACTATTTGAATCAATTACTTTCTTGTTCATCAACTGGCTAAATCGAATCCCACAACACTGGTATGGCAAAAAGATTCACCTCGTATTAACTATAGTGAAATCTTATCTATATAAGGTTAGCTCAAGTATCATTTCTCAAGGCGGCAAGAATAGAATCATTAGAATAAGAACAATGAGGGCAATAATGATACAACTCAACTTGGTATCAATCTCTGTGAAGCTCTTTACCAGCACACAATGACCTACATGTTCCTTGGTTTCTTCATCAAATTTCCCAATCCACAACATGCATTCTCGGCCAATGCAATTCCCATCTCGAAACGGGCAATCTCTAGCAGAATTCTCACGTAAAGTTTCAGACATTCCTAACCACAGACAAGCAAACTCATGACACCATTTATACTTTTGTGGAAAAATCGAAAAATAGAATGAGATTGAGCCCATGCAGGGCTCATCTGAAATGGTTAGTCTAATAGACTTCTCTAGGACTGTGGTGTAACCTATCGGGTAATTGTCCACCTTCTCCTAAGACCTCTAGCTCAAGACCTCGGCCTGCACGACCACCACTTCTTAATAGAAAACCGGCCTTGGTGATTCCTCGAGCTTGGCGTTCAGCGGCTCTTCGGGTGATCATTGAAACACCTGAAGGTACTGTCATAAATAGCTTCTTCTGTCCTTCGTCGATTGCTAGAAGGATAGCATCTTCAGCTGCAGTTCTTGTCGTTTCATTGAACTGAGATGCTGAAGGATTGAACTCAAGATAAACTGGCATTGCAACAACAACTTCCCGTCTGGTTTTCGATTATCTTCTCTATCAGCCTTATAATAAAATCTCGCGCGTCCTAAAGGACCTGGAACGCAACCGTATTTTATGTAGGTAATAGATGTGCTGTGTTGCAATGTGCACAAACAACAGCTTCTTCCCAGTACTCAGGCATAGGAAGAGGTGCACCACAATTCTGACATTTCAAGCTGGTCATTTCTGAGCGTTGCTCAGGAGTAATGTCAAGTTTGAAGACTTTCTCCGCAACATCTGCTACTCCTTTACCAATCTTAGCTGCAGCCCGAGCCACAGCACTGGTCTCTTGGTCCGTCAAGGATCCGAGTCCCACCGCCTTGAAGAATGACTCGATTGCTTGGCCAACACGACTGATAAAATCACCAATTGATCTTCCTCGCTTCCAGTCCTTCACAGCCGCAAGATGGACCTCAAGTAACTCATTGTCAGGATGCCCAGGTAATTCATATCCTCTGCTCCAATTGGTTCTTTTGTCTCTTTTTGGAGATAGTATCTGTCCACAACCTGGACATTCCAACCGATACTCCTTGCCAAAGAAGCCTTTCCTATAGGATTTCTCTCCATGATTATACCAGCATCTTTTGTGTGCAACTTTGCTACAACTTGGACATGGAAACAAGAAATACCTCTCAGGGTTGTGCTTCATTGACTTTCCAGCTGCATTTGGTACATAAGCGAGGTCTGACTGCTGGTTAGTCAACAAACCATTCCCACATATGAAGCAGGTTTTATCCTTAAATTTGTCCATCATATCAGCTGTGAGTTTCATTTCTTTACCTCTACAGAAGATGGGTCTTGAGAGCTATTAAGGTATTTTGATTTGGTTTCTGTTAGAAATACGCTCTCAGAATTCCTAGGTGATTATTCTTTTTGAGTACGAAAGGATAAAAGAGAGCCAATTTCCTTGTCGTTGAATGGTGCAGAAACATGAATCCTGAAGTGAATGTACTACCATTGGAACAGATTTCATCTAAATCATTAGCTCTCGTTGGTGGAAAGGCAGCAAAGTTGGGGGAAATGAAAAAAAAGGGATTCAATGTGCCCGATGCATTCGTACTTACTACAAGCGCCTTTTCAGCATGTATCAATGAGAGTAATCTTCAGGAAGTCATCTCAGAAATAATACAAGCAATAGACTATGAAGACCAAGAATCGATCACAACTGCCTCAAAGAAGGCCATTAACGCAATACATGAAATTACATTTGCATCTACGATTTTGAGTCAGATTGAAGAAGCATATCGTTCCTTAGCTGAGAAGCGAGTAGCAGTTAGATCATCAGCAACAGCGGAAGATCTTGAGGAGGCTTCATTTGCAGGTCAATATGAAACATACTTGAATGTCAATGGTTTGGAGGATCTTATCCGACATATCAAGAAGTGCTATGCATCCCTATGGACCCCGCGAGCGATCTCTTATAGACACAAAAATAGGATTTCACATGATGCTGTCAAAATCGCAGTACTAGTTCAGTCAATGATCGATGCAGAAAGAGCAGGAGTACTGTTTACTGATGATCCGACAGTGCCTACAAAAACTCAGATGCTGATAGAATCAAACTTCGGTCTTGGAGAATCAGTTGTTTCAGGAGTATCTACGCCAGATAGATATGTCGTTTCGAGAAAGGATAATCCACAGTATAAGGAGCATAAGCTCCTGTTCTCAGAAATTGGAACCAAAGATATCATCATCCACTCAGGGGGAATAAAACATCAAGGAGTGGAAACATCTGTAGCCTCAGACGATATCAGTCAAAAAGCATCACTTCAGGAAGAGGAAGCTGTACGAATTGCTGAGATAGGCTATTCGTTGGAGGAATTCTTCAGGGGACCACAGGACGTGGAATGGGCAATCGACTCATCAGGTGAACTTCATATACTGCAATCGAGACCCATCACGGTTCAAAGACATAGTGAGAGTGAGGAGATTCTTTGGAGCCGCGGATACTCTGATGACTACTGGAATGATAATGTAACGCCACTCTTCTTTGATCTATTAGGAGATCAAATAAAATACATCGTGAATATTGAACTTAATCAGATCATGGGATACAAAGGTATGCCCTCAGAGATTCTAAAGCTTCACAAAGCGCATGCGTATTTCAATCTCGAAGTCATTCGCAATAAGGTAGTAAACGAAATACCACCATTCCTAAGATCGGACGACGTCTTGAACTATTTCCCAGAGGGAAATGGTCCCTTCGGAAAGGAAACGATGAGAAATCTACCATTTGCTACAATGAGTCGCATAATGGCAGAGATTCGGGTGATGGCATTCGATTCGCAGGGCAGCATGACAAAGACATCTGATGAATATGAGAAATGGACAAAGGAGGAATTCCTACCCTATCTCTCAAGGTTTGATGTCGAACTTGAAGAGCTTAAAGGAAAGAATCAGCTCTTGGATTTGTGGAATCTTGCGAAGGAACTGGATAAAGTCATGATGCGTCATTTTCGAATGGTCAGGTATGGCATTCCAGTGCATAATATTGGTATGAATCTTATTGTCAATTATCTGCTAAGACGTTGGTTGGGTGAGAAGCGAGCTGTACGTTTATTTCCCCTGTTAGTTACTGGGTTGGATCACAAGACCAATGAAGCAAATCGTAGATTGGCAGAACTTGCACTTCAGGCTAAAAAGACAGAAGATGTCAAAGATTTGATCATAAAGACACCTTCAGAGGAATTATTACCTAGATTAAGAGAGAGCAAAAGCGACAAGTCTAAAGAATTCCTTAGGAAGTATAATGACTTCATCAGTGACTTTGGAGTTAGGGGATATACAAGAGAGCCATACTATCCACGATGGCAAGAAAAGCCCTCCCTTATCTTCGATATTCTCAAGCCTCTCATCCTATCTCAAAGTAATGGACTTGTAGAGTATGGAGATAAAGTAACAAAGCTGCGGCTTGAGGCGGAGAAAGAGGTTGAGGAAGGTATCAAGAAGACGAGAAATGGCAAGATCAAATGGATGCTTTTCACTACGATATTAGGAATGAGTAGAACATACATCGCATTTAGAGAAGATCAAAGATTCAATCTTGATAGGTGGATTACAAGAAATAGAGAAATCTTTCTTGAGATCGGAAATGTATTCCAAAAGAACGGAATAATTGACAGTCCTGTGCATATCTTCTTCTTCTACAGAGCTGAAATAAAACGAATCATAATGAATCAAGTTGATAATCTGCAGGTAATGCAAGAACGCGTCATACAACGCATGAAGGAATTTGAAGAGAATGAAGATGTGACTCCACCAAAATTCATTCAAGGTTCAAGAGTTTATAATGATAGACTTGAGCATTCCGCAGATGACAGAACCGTATCAGGACTTCCAGCAAGTCAGGGGACTGTAACAGGAACTGTGAGAGTACTTAGAAAAATCGAAGAAATACCCCAAGTACAGGAAGGTGAGATCCTTGTAGTTCCGCGTACAGATCCTGGATGGACACCTGTGTTCGCTCAAATCGGGGGACTAGTTACTGAAACTGGTGGAATTCTCTCACATGGTGCTGTTGTATCAAGGGAGTATTGTATTCCTGCTGTTACTAACATAAGGCAAGCTTGCGACATATTGAAAACTGGACAGGTTGTCACGGTTGATGGAAACGAAGGCACAGTGACATTCCATGATGATCATGAGTGAAGCAAAATGGAGCCTATAACGCACACACCAGATAGTAAGGATCCGAATTGGAACGAGAGCTACTACTTCATCTTCTATGATAAAGAACAGAAGATAGGCGGAATGAGTCGTATAGGGTTCAAACCCAACAAACCAGAAGGGATGACATTCTTGTTCCTATTCCTTCCTAATGGGGATGTTGCCGCATATCATCAGACCGATGATTGCTCAGAGTATCCACACACGCTCAAGGTGTTTGGTATGAGTCATGAGACTCAGCAGGATGGAACATGGAGATATAAATTCGAAGGATCCCTTGTGGTTGTGGAGAATTCAGAGGATCTCCCACGAGCTCGTGAAAATCCAGAGTATATCAAGGATCTTGTAGAAACATCTATTGAACTAACACTTGAGCCGATCCATCACGAATATGAATACTCAGAGCATATGACATCTGAAAGCCTTGAATTGGGTAAGAAGTCGGGAGACAAACATTGGGAACAGATCGGTAGGGTTTCTGGTACAATTAGAATTGAGGATAAAGAGTATGAAATTAGGAAATGCATGGGTCAAAGAGATCATACCCATGGGATTCGAGATTGGACAGGAATTGGCAATTGGTTTTATTTTGTTGTATGGTTCGATGAGAATCTATGCATCAACCCAGCAGCAATCGTTATGGAAGATGGAAGACTAGGAACAGGGGGCTTCATCTACAAGGACAAAGAGAACATCCCTCTAATGGATATAAAAATCAAGAGTCATGAATTTGGGATTGATGGCATCTTTCCAATTAAGACGGAACTGCAACTAATTGATGCCAATGGAGATACATACCTTCTAACTGCAGAACCAGGAGATATCATTCCAGTGCCCTTCACAGACGCGGAAGGCAATGAATCAGTACTTGTACAGTCTTTTGGTAGATTCCAACTAGACAGGAATCAGGGTGGATATGGGTCATACGAGGTTCTAAGAAGGATGGATAAGAATTAAGAACCAGTAGCTTTGTCAGTTAGAATGACACGGGCTGCATTGGAGGACAAATAGTGTTTGAAATAATCCAAGAACCGGACTACGGATCTATATCCAGAACCGTCATCCATGTTGTGGTAAATGGAGAGCCAGATAGCAATGAAAAAGATGGCTTATCTGAACGGGGAAGGAATCAGATCTTCGAGCTTGCGAGGTCTCGTTTACTAGCAGGTCCTTCAAAGGTATACACACCAGATGCAAAGGAATGCAAGACATCCGCCGAAATTCTTGCAAAAGAATTGTACTCATCTGTTGCCAAAATGGACTGTCTTAAAGAAATAGATTTGGGTGCAAAGGAACTTGATGAGGAATTTCTAAAGAATGAGATGCCAAACCTATGGAATGATATCAACTATGAGCCAAAATCTGGAGAGAGTCTTCGAAACTCTCAGATACGGATCTCATCGTGCATAGACCGACTTACTAAGATGCATCCTGAGTCAACGATTGGAGTTATTCTTCCACCTATCCAATCGATACTCTTTCATCATATCGTCGTTGGTGGCATTCCTCAAATTGAGGATTGGCTACATCTGGGTTTTGCATCGTGCGCTACCTATGAGTATTCAAAAAATGGTTGGGCACTTGTAATGCCACCAGAAAGCAGTTTCTTGAGCGATCCATCAAAAGTGGTTGACACTCTTCCTGCAGGCATTTTTTGAATAAGGAAAAAAGAGAAGGGGAGGGAAACCCTCCCAAATTCTATTCTATCGTCTTCTACGAATCACAACACATGCGATAACGACTATTATCACTGTGGCAGCAACCAAGACCATTAGACCAGAATCGCCTCCACCATTAGGAATGGTTGAGTCTGTAGGTGAAATCAATGGGCCTGATTGATGTGCACTAGTATAGGATACGAAAACAGGATCAACACGGATCTCTTGACCGCCCCAATACTCGTAGCCAGCTGTCATGAATAGCATCGACGCATCGATGTTCCACTGAGTGATACTCTGACCACTTTCAGATTGATACATTAGACTGAATGCACCAATAGGAGCAGTCGAAGAACCAGAGATGTGTTCTACAGAGTATGCAGGATTGTCACCAGCCCAAGTGTATGGCAATCCGCCCATACTGACATTGGCATAGGGACTATCTTCATCGCCAAATACATAGTAGTTAGCACCTGTACTTGCACCATTCGTATCAGTGACCGGCTCTGACCCAGCTTGGTATTGAGTTCGTGTTGCAGTTCCGAGAACTGCAAAGTAGTTAATTGCTAGGCTTCTGTCCTCCATTGCATCATCGCTGAAATCAATGAGGTCCCATTCACCAATCACTTGATCAACCTTGAAGGATACCGCATGATTCCACGTGGTTGGATCTTCCGCATCGTATACAACCTGATCAACCATGAATGATACATCAAAGGACATCTCAGAGATTGTCGCTTTGGTGATTCTGTAGTTGAAGTCTGTTGAGTTTAATCCAATGGCACCTTCATATGATTGTCTGAATTGCCAAGGACCGCGTATACCTTCTCCATTCTGTATTCTCAGAGGATAGATTGTTACTTCAACATCGTAAATCGATACTCCGTAACTGATATCGGTTTCAGGACTTACTGTGACATAACCAGTTCCATTGGTTGCACCAAATGGTTGGCGAACCTCAAGTGAACCAATCGCATCAATAAGCACAACATGGCTGACTTCATCAGTTATCACAGCTCCCTCTTCTATGCTGAAATCAGGAGCAGCAGGAGATGCACCCATTGGGTCATCATCGAAAATGAGCATGCCAGCATACTCAGTTCGGAAAGTAGCCCATGTCCTTGAGCTCTCACTGATAGCCACATTGAATATCTGTTGTGATCCCCAAGCGAACCATGTGTTTGTCCAGCTACCTGCTTCAAGCCCAGGAATCTGAGTCATATCAATGGTCCAATTCCGAGATAGCCAAGCAACATAAGAGTACTCAGGAGCAGGGATGTCGTTACCCATGTCAGCCCACAGCATATCTTGTATCTCTTCCATCTCCGATGTAGAAACAGGAGAGAAATCATCTGCGTGATACCAATAGTATGTTTCATTGGCATTGAATTCCATTGTCAATGTAATAGCTCCCATCCAATTGAAAGCAAAGAATTCATCGCCGCCTTGTCCTGGAGTTGGATCAAATGTAACATTGACATTCATTCCTTCGGCTGTTATATTACCCCAATCCTCCCAGTATCCAGTACGTTTTACAAAGTATTGATCTTCGGTCGTAAAGGTATTACCATCTAAGTCAATTGCTCCATCGTCCGTCACAGCCCAGACTTGCGGCACATAGATATCTACATCACCAAGTCTGAAATAGGATGGACTCCAGAGTACATCGTTTGATAAATCAATACGCTTGAAATGATCGACAAGACTAGGATAGGCAGGGTGTTCTGGAGGTACCCAGATTATCCAATCCGCACCGCTCCAGAGTCTAATATTCTCGATCAAGCCTACTGATATGTAGGCATCATCTAGAACCATATCTGGAGCATCTAGATGAAATGATGCATTGACATACAGCTTACTAACTTCAGCTCCGATATCCAGATGGAAGTCATTGACCTTTAACCATTCATTAATGACAATTTCAAGGGGACCAACTCGAGTGTTGGTAGCTTTGTCATAGAAGGCTCTTACGAACACAGACCATTGTCTCGACTCGTTATGTATAAAGTCCAATGTGAAATTATATGATGCTGCATACTGCCAGTAATGTGTGTCATTTTCCCCATGACCATGACCAGATAGCTGAACTGAGTAGTTAGCTAATTGAGTCGTCACATTGAAGAGATTGGTTCCATCATCAATCACAAATGAACCATTGAACATGTCTTGAGGTTTATGAATGATGAAGGTGAAGTTCAAGGGTTCTCCTTGCTCACCAATGTCAGCAATATTTCCCTCAGCATCGAATACAAAAGCTTCTATGAAATCAGCATTGAAAGAGAGCTTCATTGTTTGAGATATCTCAATCTCAGGACGAGGATACAGCTGTTCTCCCTCTGGGGTTTCAACAACAGACCACCAAAGGATCTCGCCAGGGTTGATTACATCACCAGTATTCCATGGCTCATTACTCATGTCAGTATTATTAGTGAAATAGCCACCCCAACGGACACCATTCTCACCATCAAACTCACCTGTGTACTCAGGCTGAGATACATAGAAATCACTCACATCAATAGTCTTATTCTCGACCATCGTGAAATCTAGCATCCAAGCATATGTACCACCATCTAATTCCGTCCATTCAAACGATATATCTGGATATCCTGCTAAAGCAAAGGTTCCAGTTTCATTGTGTACAAGGAAAAGCATCGGACCGATTTTATAGTCAATTTCCTCCCATTCAGCTGTTTCATTATACATGCTGTTTGGCCAACCAACAGGCTGTGAGTAATTGATCCATTGCTTATACTCCTCATTCCATGAAACTATAGCCATTGGAACAACTATGTCCCCTAATCCGTGCGGAGATGTAATCCTAACGATGAATGTATCATTGACTCCAACATAATGAGTAATATCACCATTTGTATCAACTATATCTCCATAGAAGTACTTTGGAAGGGAGAAATCTCTAGGATCTACGATCTTTCCAAGTGCAATAGGAGGTGTTATGAACTCCCCACTTTGCAAACGAGACAACCAAGATGGTGAAACAGGACGACCTAGAGTATCAATTGCTTGCATTCCTGTCCAGAAGACATCTGTCACAATTGCCTCAGTGAATGTTACTGCAAAAATAATCTCGTAAGCATCCGCTGTTTCAGAATAGGAATTGTTATTCATATCAGCAGACATGAAATTTGACAATGATGGCTCTTGAGCTCCAGGATTGTAGTGCAGAGTAATAGGTGTTGCCCACACCTCAGAGGTCGCATTATATTCCAGAACAAAGATTGCCCGTTCTGTTCCTCGACCTCCACCTGCGGATCCCCAGAACCTGACTATTTCAAGATCTATGTCTTCACCCAAGAACGATTTTGGGATTATAATGTTGATGAAAAGCTTATCACCAACATCGACTCCATAGAAATTCTCTGAGATGTCTGTTTCATTCTCAGCATACGAAATTGTTATCGTAGGCTGTGGACCAAACATCCAATCTGAGCTTTGTTCGCTGTGGCTTATCTCCTGAAACTCATCAACAACTTCCCATCCAACTCTAACGATTGGATCGGGATTTGTCTGAGCAGAAACAAATGCCGCTGAAGAGCATATGCCAACTAGCAACAAAGCGACTATAAATATTGTATTTATTTTGTTCATTTCAATATCTCCTCATTGATATCGATACTTGCGTTTCAACCAAGATATTGAATAGCTTAGGAATGCCTGTTCTAAGATCAAAAAATGATCAGGCGCGGATACGCAAGCATATTCATTCGATATCATTTCGTGTGTCATCAAAGGATACTTCCTTTTATCCTCTGATAGAAGAAACCATTTGACTGCAAAGAGTAATGCGAAGGATTACTATTAAAGCCCGATGTATGAATCGTCTAGAAAAAGCATCCACCTATTTTTCTGCATACAAGATATTCCCCAGCTTCTTGAGATGGGCTTTTCCCTTTGTTTCAAGAACTCGAACCAAGTCTTGAGTTTCAGCCAACGCAAGAATTAGCTGTCCAGAATCATAATCACCATAGATTCTTCGAGACAAATCATAGATTGAAATTGGAGTGGAGGAAAGATATCCCAAAGCCTGATCGAACTTGCTGTTATAATCAGCTAGTAATGCATCAATCCTTGGTCCTAGGTTATCTATGATACTGCGGTGTCCAGGAAGAACCTTGTATCCGTCATACTTCCGCACCTTCTCCAAAGAATCGAAATATTTCAAAATGGAGATGCCTAATATTCCATCAAAGTCCAAACTGGGATTTGATGAGATATCTCCTAGAATGTGGTCTCCGGAAAACAACACTCTTCTCGATTCCAAAGCATAGCAAATTGAACCAAGAGAATGCCCAGGCACCCAGATTGCAGTAAGATCTCCTAATCCAGTTCTAATCTTTCCTCCATCCTCGATATGATTTACTTCTACCACAGATTCTCCAAATTTCAGAAAATAATTAGCAAGAGCTTGATGTGAATCTAAGATTCCCTCTTCAACAGGAGCTCCAGATTCTACCGCAATCCTATGATAGGCACGCATCCGATCTTCGATATAGCCTTCATAATCTACAATCCGTTCTGAATCTATCTCATGTATCCATGTTGTTACCTTTCTTGGGCTATGGTCAATGATAGTCTTTGTCAATCCGATGTGATCAACATGCCCATGAGTTAGGCAAATCTGTTCAATATCATCAATTGAGTATCCAATATCTGAGATGCCGCTTTCAAATTGCTGAAGAGCTAGTGAGGACTTCACACCTGTATCAATCAATGTTAAAGGATGCCCTTCAATAAGGTAAGAATTGACAGGACCAACAGGAAATGGTGTTGGGACTTGGATTTGATGAATGCCTTCTGCTATCTGCAACTGACTAAAGCTCCTGAAAATAGACTCTAAGTAGCTCAGCGACATTTCGAGCTCGTGAAACAACTCCCCGGTCTCTGTAAGGTTTCGATCCATCGAACATATCTGAGATAGTCCCCAGACAACCACTTCGAATAGTATCTAGTACCGGGCGGAAGAACCTCTTCTCAGCATATGCTTTATTCTCAGCTGTTCGTCCTTTAACAGCTAGATAAGCAGATATGAAAGGTCCTATTAACCAAGGATGAACCGTTCCCTGATGAGTAGCACCTGCACGACTCCTTGGACCTCCAGTCAATGCACGAGCATATCTTTGATCTTTAGGCGACAGAGTGCGAAGGCCATATGGAGTCAGCAATTCCTCTTGTACGGTCTTCAAAACAGACTTTTCCATGTCATGTTCTAGAATTCTATATGGAAGACTCAAGGCTATAATTTGATTCGGACGGATTGAATCATCCTTCTCTTCATCAGATATCAGATCATACAGATATCCAAGTTTCTCGTCCCAAAATGCTTGAATAAATGCTTCTCGAATCCATGATGCGACAGCTCGATATTCATATGGATCTCTTCCCATCATTTGCGACATATCACCCATAGCCATGAGTGCATTGTACCACAACGCATTGACTTCAACACATTTTCCAATTCTGGGAGTAGCACACCAATTCCCAATTCTTTCATTCATCCAAGAAACTTCTACTCCTTCAATACCTGAACAGATAAGTCCGTCATGGTCTTCATGGATATTGAATTTTGTACCAATCCTGAATGCAGTGATTATAGACTCCATTGTTTCCCAGATGATACCCCGTAGAAACTCAACATCATTTGTTGCATCTATATAACGCTTGACTGCAATGATAAACCATAACGACGCATCAACCGAGTCGTACTCTGGTTGAATCCCTCTGTCAGGAAAGTCATTTGCGATCAAGCCATAGCGAGAATATCTCGCATATGTCGTTAGTATCTCACGAGCATCTTGGAATCTGCCTATTGCAACACTAAGACCAGTGTGGGCTATTACTGCATCAAGTCCGATATCAACAAGTTCATGAAATCCAGCCAGAATAGATTTTCTTCCTGTTGAGGCTCTATCAACAATGAAAGTATCGGCATTATACACGAGCCATTCGATATCCTCATCTCGAGACCGTTCGGTCAAGGCATAGGCACGGTCATTGAGTACCTTCCTTCTACGAAGTTCGTCAAATCGTATTTGGGCAAAATCCTTCCTTTCTGCATTAGCAAGTGAGCCCAAATCATGCATGAGCGTCTTCTGACTTTGACCTACAGCGAAGAGAAAACTAAGGTAATGCTCACCAGGCTCCAGTATTGTATGAAACACACCGGGAATGAATAGTTCTTCCTGATGGGGTAATCCCTTTGCTTTGTCTTTTCTATAAATCTGTGGCGAAGATACCTTCAGCTTTGTCTTCATAAATTCAGCATCAGGAGTATAAGCATACATCCACGGACTGATCTCACGATCATCATATGAGAAATAGGAATGCTCGTCAAGTACTTCTATTGCAGGTGTGAAATCCAATTTCGGTCTTAGATGATTGATAGGTCGACAGGTTTGGTAAGGAGTTACTGTCAACACTGTTTCTTCTGTGTTCTTGAACTCGTAGTTTACGATGGTGATATTTCTTCTATGGGCCATGAACACAGTCTTGTTCATTGAAACACAATCAGTTGCATAGGACATTTGAGGAAGTGGATTGAGTACAAATCGAGTAATGTTTCGGTATCCTCGTTGTGTGACTCCAGTAGCAGTATGTTCAGTACCTAAATTGCAGGGTTCAGCAGTACTTGTTGCAACCACTTCATCAAGTCGAGAAAGAGTTAGCCACCGATCTACTGGAGGATTTAGGGAAGATACTAAGAGACCGTGATGACTTCTAGTATTCATTCCCACTATTGTAGATGAGGCATAGCCCCCCAAGCCATTCGCATAGAGATATTCGAATGTGACTGCTCGGTTCAGCCTCAGATCTGCTTCCTCTAGTATTATCACAGCAGGTATCTCACATTCTTTCTTTGCTCACTAGAATACTTCAAGACTTTAAGCATTGTGTGCCACGGGTGATACTGGCTCAAACAGACATTGTCTTAAGGGATTCGGATTCAAAAACGCTAGATTGATTGATTAGGTGATGCAAAAATGGTGACTCCAGATCATCCAGTGATAACACCGCCCGCCCGCCGCATCGGAGGACTTACTGGTAACCTCTGGAGATTGGCATTAGTTATTGGTGTAGCACAATTTTCAATGAGCGTCTGGACATGGCAATTCGGGATATATATAGAAACTATTGTTGAACCTTGGCAAATGGGTTTGACTTTTACAGCCAGTTCAATTGCAGGATTAATTGGAGTACCATTATCAGGATATGTTTCCGATTTTATAGGAAGAAGAAAGACCTTACTCTCAGCATATATCCCAATGATGATAGGATTGTTCTTTCTCTTCTCATTCCCAGTGTGGCCACTGCTCCCAATTTTCTATGGTCTAATCCAATTTGGATGGAGCTTTGTTGTCATCATGGCTAGAGCAGCTCCCGCGGATCAAATCTCACAGGATAATGGGAGAGATGCTGGTAGAACTTTCACAATGGTACTCTTGCCTGCGTTCGCTATGGATGGCTTGAGCCCATTGTTAGCATCATTGCTACTTATCTCAGGAGTTCCGCAAAGAAATCTTCTCATTTTAGGAGGTATAGGAACCATCATTGCATTCATTGTGAGTGCAATCTTTGTGAGAGAAACCCTAAGTACAAGTATTCAAGAAAAGGCGAGAGCTGGACCGATTATATCACTACGCGGATTGGGTAAAGATTTCTGGTTGATAGTAGTCGGACTTCTTGGACTTTACATGTCATTTGGAATGGCGTTTCCCTATCTTGGAAATCTTGTAGTTGACGAATGGTATGTCAGCACATCCGACTGGGGAATAATCTGGTGTGTATCCTCATTAACAATCGCAGCGCTTTCATATTATGGCGGTAAGTTCGCTGATAAAGGTCTAAAGAAATCGATGGGACTTGGAGTGTTCTTTACTGCTTTGATCATATTATTCCATGCACTATTAGAAGGAATTGTGGTCCTATTGTTAATTAACATCTTTTGGGGGTGCATCGTTGTTTTGTGGATTGCTTCTGAGAGAGCACTTGTTGTTCAGGGTGTTTCAGAGGACAAGAAAGGTAGAGCACTTAGTACGTTTCAGGCAGCTATGAGTACCTCCCAAATGATTATGATGAATGTGGGTGCAGCTATTTGGACAATATATGGAAGTCTAAGATTCCTTTTCCTAGTAGCAGGAATTGTAGCACTTGTTAGTATGATTCCTCTTTCAATATCTTTGAAATATATCAATTTGAGAGATGCCCAAGAAATTTCAAGCACAAATTAAGATTCATGGGAAAATGTCATTACAGTATCAACATCTGTAATTTCAGCCTTATCTCCAAGTAGGTGTCCACTCTTCTGAGCCTTTGTTTCAAGATAGGATTTATTGAATTCATTTGTCTTGATGATCAAGGGAACGCGTTCTGTAATCACTATTCCATGACTTGATAGCTGCTTGACCTTATCAGGATTATTTGTCAATAACCGGATAGACTTTACATCCAGTGTTCGTAGTATGTGAGCCGCAATCCCATAATCTCTCTGATCAGGTTGCCAACCTAGAAGCAAATTCGCCTCTATTGTATCGAATCCTTGATCCTGTAGAGCATATGCTTTGATCTTTTCAGTTAGTCCAATATTTCGACCTTCCTGTCGAAGGTAGAGGAGCACACCTTCACCTTCCTCTTGAATCCGCTTTAGAGACTCAAGAAGCTGCTCTCTGCAATCACACCGTTTGCTACCCAATACATCTCCAGTTAGACATTCTGAATGAGCACGAACAAGCACATTCTCTTTACCAACAATATCTCCCTTGATGATAGCTGTGTGCTCCTTTCCATCACATGGACTAACAAGTGCACAAATCTGAAACTCACCAAACTGACTTGGTAGATCAGCGATTCCAACTAATTGCACACAACAATCATAGGGATCGCATATGTGATTCTTACTGGCTTCAAGTAATTCGTCAATTTGCATAGTGGTTAGTTTCATTTTATTACACCGATACCTCGAGTGTGGAACAGCTCAATATTATAGGTTTGGTTTTGGTTTCTTGAAAAGATTTAAGAGATGCATAAGAAAAGGTGCGCAGTCAAATTTCCAGTACATATTTGTATAGAAGGCGTTTTATGAAATATGCTCCCCAAAGCGATTACTGAACAACGAGTCAAGATCTATTTCTTGGCGGCCATTGTCGGACTGGCTGCAGGACTCTCGGCAGTTGCATTAAGATATCTAATCTATGGCATCAGTCTCTTGTTTGTTGTAATCCCTAATACTCTAGGGCCATTTGGTTGGATTTTAGCTCCAGCAATCGGCGGGCTGTTCGTTGGGATTATTGTCATTAAATACGCTCCAGAAACAAAAGGACATGGCGTTCCTGAGATAATGGAATCCTATGCCCTTAAAGGAGGAAAAATTAGAGTTCGGACTCCATTACTAAAAAGCCTTGCATCTGCAATTTGTATTGGATCAGGGGGCTCATCTGGAAGAGAGGGACCGATTGCTCAGATTGGAGGCGGCGTTGGCTCAGCTATTGCTCAATATTTGAAGCTGAATGCTAGAATGACAAAAACACTAGTAGTCTGTGGAGTCTCGTCTGGAGTAGCAGCAACCTTCAATGCACCATTAGGAGGATTCCTATTTGGGATTGAAGTAATAGCGGGAGGAATTGTCGGTTTCTCTGTTATCCCAGTCATTCTTGCCTCTGTGATTGCTACTGCAGTTTCAGGGCTTCTTATTGGTGAATATCCTGCATTTGAATCTCCCTTATTCTCAATGGGAAACTACATTGAGTTGGTATTCTTTTTTGGGCTGGGTATATTTTTGGGTCTGCTAAGTGTTGCTTGGAGTCGCGGATTCTATAAAATCGAGAATTTGTTTGATAGGCTCAAAGTTTCACCCTATGCACTACCTATTTTGGGAGGTGCTCTTGTAGGATGTCTCGCCATAATCGTTCTTTTCTTGGAAACGCAATTTGGATATTCGGGATCTTTCAAACCAGAAGATCCGCTGTTTCCTGCCATAATGGGAGTTGATTATGCATTCATCAACTCAGCACTATCGGGAGCAGTCGTGATTGGAGCTTTATTGTGCTTTGGTTTTCTGAAGGCAGTTGCTACCTCAATAACCCTTGGATCAGGCGGCTCAGGTGGTGTATTTGCTCCTACACTCTACATAGGAACAGCTGTAGGAGGTGCATTTGGGCTTGTCCTCTCTTTCCTCTTCCCCTCTATCGTGACACAACCTATGACGTTCGCACTTGTAGGGATGGCTGCACTATTCGCAGGAACAGGAAGAGCTCCAATTACGATAATCGTGATGGTAATGGAGATGACAAAGGACTACTCCATGATATTGCCTCTTATGATAGCTGTTTCAACATCCTTTTTGATCTCTTCCATGATAGAAGAAAACAGCATTTACACCTTCAAGCTGATTCGTAGAGGAGTGAACATCAATCAGAGTCGATACATTGGCGCATTAAAGGATGTGAGGGTCTCTCAAATAATGACTCCGAAACCAACCATACTAAAACCAGCAATGTCTGTGGAAGAAGTGCTCGCAATAGTCGATGCGACCCAACCTACTAAATTTCCAGTAGTTGAAGAGGATGGTCGAATCATAGGCATCCTTCTCACTGAAGACCTATTTCACGAAGCTAAAGATCGAACGAAACCAATACTCGTTAGAGACATTATGAGCACAAACTTCATACATCTCAATCCGAACTGTACCATGGACAGTGTTGTACATGAGATGCTAGCTCGACAGGAGGGCCATGCAGCAATTGTTGATCCTGATAATCCCGATATCATGCTAGGGTTCATTACGAAAGCAGATGTTCTAAGAGCGTATGAATTTGCTATCAATCAGCTTCAGGAAGATGGAGAGTTGATTGAGGACATCTCACCAGCGGATTTAGTTGATGTAAAATAGATTGAGTTAACCTCAAGGAATTATGCATCGTTATGCCTATATGGAGGCTCTGTAATTACGAACATCCATAGTGAGAGGAATCAAGGATGACACCAAATATCGAGGAAACTCTTGCCGCCTCGCAAGAGTGGCTCAAAGAGAATACAAAGAGGTATGCATTCAAGAAACTCGAGAGAGAGGTAATCACAACGGGTGTTTGTGTTGAGTGTGGTACCTGCGTATCAAATTGCCCAGTCGATGCTATTACTGCTTCACGAGTTGAAAACAAATATGTGCCAGAGCTAACTGGAAATTGCATTTCATGTGGAATTTGCTATGCTATGTGTCCAAGGTCTCTGACCCTATCCGATGATCTCATTGGATCATATATTTCAATTCACAAAGCACGATCGAAGATTGAAGGAGGAAAACGTCAGGATGGAGGAGCAGCTACAGCATTAATGGTATCTCTACTAAGAAAAGGAGAGATTGATGCAGCCGTTGTTGCAAAACAAGGGCAAGATCCATGGCTCCCAATTTCATTTATAGCTACAAACGAAGATGATGTCCTACATTCAGGTGGAACGATCTACACACATGCACCAATTGTAGAAGGACTAATGAATGCCTTCGATGAAGGACATAATAAGGTAGGAGTTGTTGGTACTGCATGCAATATTGATGCTATTTCTAGATTACAAAATCATCCAGCTGGTTTTCTCTCATTAGCGAAAGATACAGAGGTTATCAAGGTAGGACTATTCTGCATGGAATCCTTTGAGCATCGAGGTCTCAAGGATTTCCTGAAGACTAATGGGATAGATATAGACAAGATATCTAGGATGGCTATAGCTGGTGGAAAATTCACCATTACAACTGCTGGAGGAGAAAGTAAGGAATGGCCTATTGCAGATTTGAACTCTATCGCAGCAAGGTCTTGTTCTTACTGTCATGATCTAACAGCGAAATCCTCAGATATTTCCTGTGGGAATATTGGTTCTGAAGAGGGATGGACAACAGTCATTATCCGAACCAAAGTGGGAGAAAAGGCATTCAATATGGCATGTAAAGAAGGTCTTATTGAAAGTGAAGAACTGGATGACAAGTCTATTCAAACAGTTCTGAATGTTTCACGCTCAAAAGCCACAAGATATTACAGCATGGAGCCCTCACACTAGGAATGGAGGCAATTCCAAATAGATGAACATCCTGTTAACAGGAAAACCAGGTGTTGGTAAAAGCACTGTCATTCAGAAAATCATAGAGCATCTAGGGACTGAGAAGGTTGCAGGATTTTGGACAATGGAGATCAGAATT
>JAEORN010000205.1 GCA_016840825.1 Candidatus Thorarchaeota archaeon
GGTAAACGTAAGATTTTTTCCAAATGAGTTGACGTTCACTGCAAAGACAGTGGGAGTGAACGCTATCGTGATGATGGGAGTCCCTGAGAGTAGTGCACCTACAATATGTCCAAGCTCGTGTATGAGACCACTCACAAGATAGAGGAAAGCATAGATGATGATTAGAAAGAAGTACTCACTCTTTGAAGGTCCTATACTGAGCAATTCTTCCTTGCTTTCCCACTTTTGACGAAATGCAGACCATTTCTCCTTCATTTGAGTATCACCTCACCCAGAGGTTCTATTAAGATACGAGCAAACAAGCCAGCAGTAACATCAGTCAACCTCATCAAGATCTCATCTCCTGACCAGCTCAGGCATTCAGTCAATAGCTGACCAGTTGTCATCCAAGGTGGGCACTGCAATGGGATGAGTCCCGTTCTGGTACACGTCAATGAAGAACTGGTCTCGTTTCTCAGCGACTTTCGTCCAGCTCTGCCCATCGCGACGATAGTACCTGTAGTCTGAGTTGGTGTGCTTCACCTCCACCACAACATCCCCACTGATGCAACCGAGGTCTTTGATCCACAGCTGTTCGCTGGTCCTCGATGGCTGTGAGAGCAGAAAACAGAACACCCTGTCATATGAAGACTCTAGCAGTGCTACATGAGGACGGTCTATTGAGTTCCAAGCTTTCGGAACAGGGAGACTCTTATGTGAAGAGCACCCTGCTGCTGAACGTAGAACATTGAATGTGTCTCTGTCGAACAATTGCATCCCACCACGATAGTCGTACCAAAATCGCAAGACTACCAACCGATGATAGATAATAGTAATGAATAGTATATAATGAATCGTGACTATACCGAGCGAAAAAAGAAGGTGTTTCTGTGTCCTCTAGAGCGCTTGTATGGCATCTTTCGCGTTATTGACCTATGAACTCATCTTTCTTTTGAAAAACAGTGATTAGTAATATGAAATATCATGATATAATCAGTAATATCTGCTAAACAAATGGCCAGCCTGAGAATCGGACTCAAAGACCGGATTGAGATTGGCACACTTATGAGGATTGATTACGTATAGAGGAGTGTGATGGTTCATGAGTAATCCTCAGATGGGTAGAGAAAATGAATTAGAGTCAAAGGTAATCATCAGCAACTTGGGATATACAATCCTCAACGAACATGATAAGCAACTAGGTAGATTTGGAGGATGGCCTGATCGACTAGCTATAGATGAAAAGGATGGTTCTATCCACTTTATCGAGATCAAGACGGGAAAGCATCGCCTTGACCCATATCAAGAGAAAGTGTTTGAGATTCTAAGTAGGTTTGGCACAGTCCACATTCTCTGGTATAGGAAAAAGAAATTCATTGGGCGCACTATATACCCTGATGACCAGCCACCTTCATGAAGAAATTGCTTGATGCAGGAGCAACCCGAGAGATTTGTCTAAACACCATCCTGTTGTTCTATTTTCATGCCCATTAACGAGTTGGCGAAATCATCTTTTCGCCCCTTTGCTGGCATTAAAAAAATGAAAATGTGTGGTCGAAGGAGCAGTAGAGCATATTAATGTGGTAGGAGGGGGGGAGTTATGTAATGAGGGCTTATTACGAAAACTAGGCCCTACCAGTCCACTCGACCGCTTTAGTATCGACTCCCTTCAATATAAATTAATATCATCGAAGTCGTCAACAAACTCTGCAACAGGACTGAAAATACTGATTTAGAACTTCAGAACTTCACTTCTAATATCTTGATGCAGTTGCCCAGTGATCTCACATAAGGATAGTGACAATTATTCCATTTCAAGAAGACTTAGCTCACCATTCTTCAACCATATCATCTATCCTCTCTTGGCATGGTCGATTCCCAGAGAATAGCCAAAGGAATAGATGTTGTAGAATTGGATTGCTAGCATCTCTTACTTTCTGTTCAGTGGTAGCAGAGGGAGACAATAGAGCATCATCTTGATGGCATTTTGTCCAACCTTTTTTCTGGTCATACTCTCCCACCCATAACGAAATGGAACCAATTTCCTCTTTAGAAGGTATTAACTAATTTTGATCTTGCGTATGGTTTGA
>JAEORN010000206.1 GCA_016840825.1 Candidatus Thorarchaeota archaeon
CCAGCACACGAGATGGAAATGATTAAACCAAAAGGTAGGAAACCAACTAATACAACAAAGAACATGTAAAGCATCGATGCTCCTGCCAAGGCATCCACCAAGATTTTCGCTATTCTTGAATTTGTCTTGATGACAAATGAGATTCTTTGTAAGAGTAGGGAAACGATACATACCACTGTAAAAGGCAAGAAATCCCCCAATCTCATGCTTATCACTATCCATGAAACCGAACTCAGGAGTTGAGTGGCAAGGACTAATGCGATGCCTCCTATGATGCCCCATCGTAGTAATTTGCCGAGTAGACCACCGAACAAAGTCATACCTCCGCAGGAGACACTTCAATGCTAAAGGTCGCCCATCCACTATTATCCATCTCTAGTTTTCCTATCTGATTCTGTGTATAATCACTAGAATCTATTCGCATTATTTTGGAGAAGTTCAAGCCCATGGTCCTTTCTAGTACTAAGTCCCATTGAACCCATTGGAGTATTTTCCGATGATGAACTGCCTCAGGTCTACCTTCAGATTCTCGTATCTCGCTTACTATAATGATTGGAACCTGATGGGAGATTGCTAGAGAAGCCAGAGTTGGTAATGCCTCTTCGAATAGTGTGCGTCCCCATAACAAGGGATCCTTTCTAGACATATCAAGCACCCTCGTTATAGAATCGACCACTACAAGTCGTGTATCTTGGTCTAAACGATTTACAAGTGAAGAAATTGCCTGCAATACCTCTGAATTGCCTATTACGCGAGTAACTGTGATGTTGGATGTGACTCCCTCATAATGTGCCAAATTTCTTTTGAGATGTTTTATGAAACCGGATTTTCCATCGGTTGAGATCCATTCAACACGCCCACTCCTAGAGAATATCGCTGCAATAATGGACGCAAGAAGTGTCTTTCCAGTCCCAGCAGCTCCAGAGAGATGAACAATCCCTCCATTTCGTTGGATATCATCAAGAAACTGCTTACCGAGCAGTGATATCATCCTCCAAAGATTCATCCTTCTTCCGAGTATTCTTTGAATCGCTCTTTGAGCGTACGGAATTCACAACATCACTTGCCTTCAAATCCAAGTCTTCAGTCGAAGTATCTTGATTAACAAGATCAGAAAGCTCATCGAGTTGCCTTGCTGTATGCTCAATGTCTTCTTCTTCTTCGAGGTCATCAGGATGTGTTTCTGCTACAATTTCTGGAATTTCATTTGTCGTATCCTTCGAAATTGATTTCTCATGAAGCATCTCATCTAGGAACCAGGAATCATCCTCAACGTCCTTTGAACTATCCTTAGTTTCATCCTCGTGTTGAATGACTTGATCTAGGAATCGTAGGTTCTCCTTCATCGCTCTCTGATTCATCAAATCATCAATTCGGTCTTTAACGGCAGGACGTAGAATTCCAATATCATAGAGCGCATTCGACAATACTGTACATTGTCGTAGGACTTCATCTTCGCTTAAGGGAGAAACCAGATGGTTGGATAATCCAGCATAACATATTGAAAGTTCGTCTTCATCACATTCACCATTGAATTCTTGAAAGAGTCCTAGGAATTTTCCTAGACCATCATCACCAACATTCAACTCGCCTTTTTGTGAGAATCTAACACATTCATCAAGAACCAAGCAGGCAGAAGCTACTGCATCATCATAATCGCCAATGCTGACAGATCCTGCTGCAGATGCAAGTAGTGGAGAAACCACAAAACCAAGGTCTCTTTGAAGATTCAGCTTGTCTTCATTTTCTAAGATACTCGCATCAATACGATATCCATCACCTACTCGGTTTATCTTTGATTGCTCTTCTAGCAATATCTCATTGAATTCATCCAAATTCTTTCTGGATTCTCTAAGCATCCATAGACCAAATAGACTGCCAATCGAGGTTGCTATTAACGGAATGAGAATTGAACTTTCACCAATCATCAATGCCGATCCCAGCGACATAATTCCGATTGCCGCGAATAGGACTGAAAGGACTCCAAACCACCCTTGGCGAATGCTGTTTCCCAAAACCTTCCATTTCTCAACAAGAATCCTATTTTGCATCTCTGAAAGGAACGACCTCATATCAGACCTTCTTGCAAGAAGAAAATCATCCGCATGAAGTACCCTACTAGGTTCTGTGAGCCAAGACAAGTCCATCTTCGGTCGTTCATCGCCAATAATCACATAGACTGTACGAGTCGGATGAATCATGGTTCCAGGATGATTTGGATTGGCTTTGAGCATTGGAAGCAGAATTTTTCCTTTTGTTGTTAATTTTGATACGCTTCCATAGGAGTACTCAATCTCAACATCTTGAAGAACTGAAGTCGTATTCCGATTCAGAGTTTCAAGAACAGCCGCTTGCATAGCAAGCGTTGCTTTACCAAAAGATGCATGACGAAGGTCTAGAACATATACGACATCAACATGTACACCTCTCCTACCAGGAATACCTTCGATATGTACACCGAGTACTAATCCATTTGGATAAATGCGTGTTGTATGTCCTGTAGCTTTGAGAGCACTCAAAACATCATAGTCGTATGTGGATCTAGTCTCTTTCTTTGTGTCTGAACTTTCAGAGGCTATTTTTTCCTCTTGTTCATCTTTTAGAGATGGTTCTTCAGTTATTGCCATTTTCATCACCTGAAAATCGTAGGTCGATTTCTTCCCATAGTTTCTGAGCATGTTCTGCCACATAGCTCAGATTTCCTTCCCTTGCTATTGCTGCGATAGAATATAGAAGCCATCTGGATCTCTCTAAGAGTGATATCAAATCACCAAGAGATAGATGGAGTTCATCAGCCATGTCAGTTAGCTGCATCCTCGTTGAAGCTGCCAATCCAATCATCATATCG
>JAEORN010000207.1 GCA_016840825.1 Candidatus Thorarchaeota archaeon
ATCGCATCATTATCATTCAATGGGATTTTTATCGTAGGTCAAAACCTTACAGAGTCGAATGATATCCGGTGGCTGTTTCCAGAGATAGGACCCGCAGTGATACAGGACTCAAATTTAGGGCGTGCACCTTCAATTGAGTCACCTTTTGGCATCATTGGGGATCTTCCAGGACTGTATCCAATCTATGATGGTAATCCCTTGCAATATGTAAGCGCTATTGAACCACATCAGTTTCCGAATACTGAAATCGTTATACTCGCGGTCATGTTCAGTATCATTCCATTCTCAATTGTTGTGATATTAGGTAGGCGATCTTATGGGGCTTCAAAAACACAGTAATCTTGCGAGCTATGCGCTAGGAAATGTTCTCAAATATCGGGCTAGAAGTGTAGCAATTATCACAGCGCTTGTCATCACCACATCATTACTATGTTCAGCGGAGTTCATCAGAGAAGGAGTAGTAATGGACCTTACCACATCAGTGGATGAAGGCCCTGATATTATCGTACAAAAACTCGTAAGTGGGAGACAAACTTTACTTCCCATTCAGTGGAAGGAAAACGTATCATCAATTGTAGGAGTAAGTCTGGTGACCTCAAGAGTATGGGGGTACACAGATATTGGCAGTGGGACTCTCCTAACAATAATGGGGATAAACGCGACAGAGTATGGATCAGTTGTAGGAGCAACTGGAACTGATGTTGTTGGGAACGGGAGATTTCTTGAGAACGAAGATACTCGTAAGATTGTGGTTGGACAAGGGATAGTTGACATCATGGCGGTTTCAGCTGCAAGGATCACCATTGATGTTGGAAGTCTTATATCATTGATTTCTTACAATGGCAGTCTCATCGAATTTGAAGTCATAGGGATTTTCGCTAGTGAGTCAAAAATCTACAGCTATGACATGATACTCACAGATCAAAAGAGTGCACGAGATCTTCTTGGATTGGATAACGAATCTTGCACTGACCTTGCTGTATGGATAACTCCCGGATCAAATGTGAATGATGTAGCTTTCAGGCTTGACACTGCCATATCCGAGGCCAGAATTCTTACGAACACAGGAATAAAGGATGAGCTACTCAAAACCTACGGAGGAAGAGCTGGTATAATTGCTCTACTATGGGCAGTATTGCTATTGACAAGTGTGATGCTAGCTTTTACAGTATCTAGTGCTGGTTCAGATGAAGCAAGAAGAGAAGTAGGTCTTCTCAAAGCATTAGGATTTGATACGGTAGATGTACTAGAGATAAGACTGTTCGAGAGTCTTACACTTGGCATTCTTAGTGCGAGCTTTGGGATATCCGTTGCAATTGTATTCGACTACACTCTAGGAGCTCCAATCCTATCGGGATATCTTCTCGGATGGAGCTTGCTTCTCATGAATTGGGAAATCCCTCTGGCAATCTCCGGTCCTGTTCTTTTCATAGTATATGTCGTTGCCATCGTACCAATATTAGTTGCATCCGTAATTCCAGCGTGGAAGAATGCTATCACCGAGCCGGAAGTGGTGCTGAGGGGGATTTGAAATGTCTGCAATCATCCGTACACAGAGCATTTCAAAAGAGTATCAAGGGAAGGGAGGACAGAAAGTTGATGCTCTGATTGAGGTCACTATAAAAATTGAAGAACAAAAAGTGACTGCAATTGGGGGTATTAGTGGATCTGGGAAATCGACCTTACTTAGTATTATTGGACTGCTAACAAAGCCGAGTGGAGGTCAGGTGTATATCGAAAATCAAGAGGTTTCTCTCTTCTCAGAAGTCTACAGAACCAAGATTCGTAGGGAAAAAATTGGTTTTATCTTCCAAGCACATTATCTCATCCCCCACATGACTGCAATCGATAATGTTGCATTGCCAATGGTATGTACAGATATGAATCGTCAGGATGCAGAGGAAAAGGCCATAACTCTATTGAGAGAATTGAATATGGAGCATAGATTGGATTTTCGTGTTGCTGAGCTAAGTGGTGGAGAACAACAGAGAGTCAGTATCGCACGGTCTCTCATCAACAATCCAAAACTCTTGATTGCCGATGAACCTAGTAGCTCCATGGATGATCAATTGACAGAAGATTTGCTTACAATCCTGCGAAATATGACCAAAAAAGAAAGCTTGACAGTTGTAGTGGCTTCTCATGATAAACGTGTACTGGAGTGGGCAGACAATGTCTATATTTTGAAAAACGGCCGAATTGCTGATGAATAGCATTGCTTCAATAGTAAATACAATACCTATCGATGTAAGCGTATATTTCACTCAAAGATGGAGAGATAGATTTGAAGAGAATCGGACTGTTCGTATCGATAGTAGTTGCGATGCTACTTGTATCAAACGTGACTATTCAGTGCTATGAGATGACCAGTATAGAAAAGGGTGTAACGTATGCACTCTCTCAAGAAACGGAAAACGATGTCGTTGAGTTCTCTGAGAATCTCCTCCTATCTACAAGGGATACGCCCTACGCCCACCATGTGGAACCAACAATTGCAATATCAGATAATGGCACACTCTTTGCTGGCTGGAAAAATGCAGAAACTCACGATGGTGGGGGAGCTCGAGTGAGTATTGTGAAATCCGTGGATGGAGGTACTACATGGACAGACCCGTACAATATGGATTTCTTTGGTGAAGAAACCACAAGACAGTCCGACCCGTGGCTTGTTTGGTATGATGATACATTATACTATGCTTATTTGGAGTATTCTCTTACAAATCCTGATTTTACACAAATGTCAGTAGCAAGGATGGAAAACTACGGTGGTTCTTGGATTCCAGTAAAAGCATCTTACAATGATTATTTTGCAGATAAGGAAACAATGACTATTGCTGAGGATGGAACAATCTATCTTGTATATGATGATGCAGATACCTCAAGCGCTGAAGGTAATGTGACCATTCGAGTTACACGATCAACGAATGGTGGTTTGACATTCGAGGAAGTTGGAGTAATTGGATGGCCGGATCCGGGTCATTTAGGTCCTTACGTCACACTCAATGATCAAGGGCATTTGTTCGTTGCATGGACCTGGGTTGATGAATCATACACGGGAAATTTGTACATTGCAAAGAGCACTGATATGGGAGAAACATTTGATACCCCGAGGTTGATTAATCTTGATGGTAACTTTTCCAGATTTACTAGTGTAAATGGTAGACCTGCAAAGGCAACGCTTCCTGTCATCAGATTTGACCAAGAAGGTAGATTGATTCTGCTGTGGGCAGATACATTTGACGAAACTGCTCACTCATTCGATATCTACATGAGAGTTTCTCTTGATGAAGGCGAAACATGGTCTCCGAGATATCAAGTAAATCCAGATGTGATTGGAGATCAGTGGCAACCTGATATGGATATCGACTCTGTGGGACGCATTCATATCGTATATTACGACGAATCCTTTGAGGAATATAGACCATATTATCTCACTGCATCGTTTTCCGATGATCTAGATACCTCTCCTGAATTTAGCGATCCGGTGTCTATAGCCAATGTGTCAACATCTAGTTATTTCACACGACCGGGAGATTATTTCACCATCAGACTCGATCAGGCGGATAGACCTCACATAGTATGGAGTGACGGCAGAAACGATGAGATGGATATCTACTATTCTCATGGATTATTTGCTTCGGACATCCAGCCAATAGATAACACGAACGATATTCTGCTAATAATTATCGTGTCTGTCACCATTGTCGTAATTGTTGCAGTTGTGATTGTTCTTGTGAAAAGACGAACCTAGATAGCAATGAGAATATGAGACATAAGGCTTACCATACTGAAAAGCAAAGCTACTGAAGATATCTTCCGTAGAAGTAGTATAATGTTCGCTATACTACCATCATTCATCTCTTTTCTACGCCATGAAATCTCCAGCAGCATCCTCCAGCAAGCACTAGCTACTCCAAGCCAAAATAAACCTGCGAAGAATGCTGTGTCAGGAATTTCTTGAAATAGACAATATGGGCAGTGATGGTCAGGTAACCCTAGAGCCAGAGGTGCCAGGGTATCATGTAGTGTTACGAAGTACAAGAAGGAAGAAACCATTGCAAGACCCAGAGTCAGATAAGGGATAGAATGATGGTTCTCTTCAATCCATTGGATTGTAGCAAGAGTCAAGACAACAATAACCGTGAGTATGAGTATTAGGATTCCAAAATTTGGTCCAAGAACAGCAGAGGGTGAGAATGGAGGATTCACATCATAGATGCTTGAGCAGCAAGGAGCGTAGATGGGCTGAATGGTAGCTGTTAGAAGCACATCAACAGCAGAATCGACGATCAATAGTGGCAATAACAGAAGCAGGAAGGCCATAGTGATTAATCGTAAGAATGGAAGGGATGGTTCACGACGATTTGACAGTTCGAACAATAACCATGCTCCATAGACAATAGGGAGTATGATCTTAATGATTAGACTGATGCTGGAATAAGGTTCACCGACATTTACTACGCCATACGCACACATAGCTCCAGGACAATAGGGAACCATTGATTGAAGCATCCAGAAATAGATTGGTATGATCAGCAATCGAGCTATAAGCACTACAGTCCCAATCATTCCTAACAAGTAGTATCTCTGCTCAACACTCACACCTGTGGGACCTTCTTCATCATAAATATCTATAATTTGTGATGAAATGAATCCACCATACAGAGCTAGTGCGATTGATAAGATTCCTATCACAAGAACGACTACAGTAGCGACAGTGATTATCAAAGCTTAACACCAGCCAAGAATGGACAGCCAAAACATCACTAAAGCTTTCCGTCAAAAAGAAATCCCTTATCTGAATCAAAAGATATGAGAAATAGGAGAAAATCACATTGTCAGAGAAGGTGTTTGATTTACTAAGAGAACTCACTGCAATACCAGGACCAGTTGGAAGAGAAGAAATGGTACAAGAATTTGTCAGAGAGCATCTAAAGGAATATTGTAATGAGATATCACAAGATAAGATTGGAAACCTGGTAGCGACTTTAGAAGGATCAAGCAAGCATTTTGCAGTTGTAGCACACGCAGATGAGGTAGGATTCTTTGTGAGTAATATTGATGACAATGGTTTTCTGAAGGCAAAATGGAGCACACAGGGATACATGCCTGATCTTCGATTACTCCCAGGACAATGGGTACTTCTCATGACTGATACAGGCCTCATTCCAGGGTGCTTCTGTGTACAAACAGCACATATTGCCGGTCCAAAGAAGAAAAAGATGATTCCAACCTGGGATGAAGTTTTCATTGACATAGGTCTTCAATCTGCGACCGAAGTAGAGGAGATGGGTATACATATTGGCACACCCGTAGTATATGCAGCACCTCTTGAGAAAGTTGGAAATCATCTAATGGGTAAAGCCTTTGATGATAGAATAGGGCTCACAGTGATGATTGCACTCGCTGAAAGACTTTCAAAAACTCCCAAAGAAACCAGACCAACAGTTACCTTTGTTTCCACGGTCATGGAAGAGATTGGCGCTAGAGGAGTAGAGTCTGTTGCCAGAAATATCAATGTGGAAAGTGTCTTAGTTCTTGAAGTAGGACTAGCGGATGATTATCCTGGAACACATGGAGAAGCATCTGTGAGTCTAGGTGATGGTCCAGTTATTGTAGTAAAGGACAGTCAGTTAGTCTATTCACATAAAATCAACCAAAAAATCATTGAAATTGCAGAAAAGAGAGATATTCCTATTCAACGTGCGGTCTATCATAATTACGCGACTGATGGATACCGAATTGCCGCACAAGGTCAACCTGTTTCAACAATAGGAATACCATGCCGCTATACTCATAGCAGCTTTGAATGTATAGACCCATCAGATGTTGAAAGGGCCATTGAACTAGTATTTCATTTCTTGATTGAGCAGAGATAGATACTATTCCTCACGTGTGACTCTTACTCGCATGCTATCACGTGCAATAATTCGAACCTTGGTACCAGGTTCAATCTCACCAACATCACAACGAGCATCCCATATTTCTTGACCAACTTTCACTTTTCCACCCTGTGGAGTGATAGTTGCCTTAACGGTTCCACTAATACCTTCAAGATCATAGTAGGCATATGAAGTATCTAGAAGCTGAGGATAGACCAGCCAGTACTTTATTGCGACAAAAATCGCTGAACCAATTACACCAACTATTATGCTAAGCAGGAAATATTCAGGTAGGAAGTAGAAAACGAAGAATATTGCTAGTGGAACGAGTACTAGCTCATCAACAGTAATTGCGATAAATTTGATCTTTGGTGAAACCATCTAATATAACCTCAATTTTACTCTGTGACTATTATCATTTGAAGGAAAAAAAGGTTTGTCACAAGTGCCATGAACTTGTCCCAACCAGACCCTTAATAGGAGAATGAGTTACGCAAAATCTTGGGAGCCGAAAGTGAGAACTGAAATCATTCAAACAATGGCAGGAGCAGCAATCCTTTCGGCAGTCACGTATATCCCAATCCTTGCTAAAGATCACCTTGGTGCTGACGATCTCTATATCGCAATCATGGTATCCGCGTATGCGACAGCATCATTCTTTTCAAGCTACATATTCGGTCGAGCTGGAGATATCTATGGCAGACGCATCATTCTTAGATTAGGTATATTTCTCTCTACTGTAAGCTTTGGATTACTCATTATATCTAATACTCTGGAAATTTTGTTTATCGTTAGAGTGTTGAATGGATTCGCAATCGGCATCTATCCAGGTGCCCTGGCAGCGTATGCATATGAGTCCAAGATGAAGATGGGAAGATTCGCGTCCTTTGGTGCACTTGGCTGGGGTGTTGGTACAGTGATAGCGGGTTATGCTGCAGGGTTCAACATCTACTATGCATTCTTGATGTCCACTTTGTTCTTTCTTTTTGCATTCTCAAGTGCATTCACACTACCAAAGATCCAAGTAAATCCAATCAAAGTACCTCTATTTCCGGTTGAAACGTTCAAGAAGAACTACCCTGTATATCTAGCAGTATTTATCAGGCATAGCAGCGCGTTTGCAGTATGGACTTATTGGCCTCTCATCCTCCAGAATCTTGGGGGCGATCTTGTCGCTATTGGACTCATTCAGGCAACGAATTCACTCGCCCAAGTAGTATTCATGCTTGCGATTACAGATAGATTCGAATACACCAAACTCTTTGCTACGGGACTTATTGCCTCTTCAGCAACTTTCGTATGGATCGGCGTAGCACAAACGATATGGGAGATATTTCCTGCTCAAATCCTGCTTGGTTTCTCATGGGCATGTTTGTATGTAGGTGCTCTCAAGTATGTCACTGAAAGGAATGCAGAACGGGCAACGGCATCAGGTTTACTACAATCTATGCTTTCTATTTCCGGTGTGATAGGACCTATTTATGCAGCAGTTCTATTCACCATAGGTGGCGATTACTACACAATCATCTTCTTTGCAGCAATTATGGCAATAGTTTCCTTCGTGATCTTCTACTTCAGCAATAGGAGTCTTGAGTTTCACCTGGAAGAAGGTAGGCCTAGTATTGAAGTTATAGTTGAAAGAGATTCTACGGTTGCCAATGACTGTACATAGATGTGAATTTAATCTCCAGTAATCTCTGATAATAAAGAATTATGAAGGTTTATTCTGACTCATACGGTATTATGATTTGTCTAAACGTAAGCAAAAGACCTATGAGCCATTTTTACTTCATGCCTTAAACCTGAATTTATCAAAATGCACAATGATAATCATGTCAACAGAAACAGATGATCAAGAGGTCCCCCACTTCCATCCATACTGTGATGATACTGGAGAGTCGCTACTCCATCTCCTGGTACGATTAGAGATCGTTGCAGATGAATCCGAAGTAGATTGACAGAAAATAAAGAATGAGGGGGCTAAAGCCCCTCAAATAGGAAGATTATCCTGCATGTTCAGAGGTGAGTTCGTCCCCAACCTCACCGGTCTTCACTGAAAGCATGAATATGAAGGCTATTACCAAAAAGACAATCGAAAGCGGGAATAGGAGTGAAAGCGATGTGAAATCAAAGATGATTCCGCTAATCAATGGACCAAATATCGCTGCACTCATGCTGAAGAGATAGTAGAGTCCTGTGCCAGCTCCAATCCTTGCTTTACCAAGCTGCTCCCAGACCATCACGATAGAGTTAACGTTTACCATCGCCCACCCAAGACCAGCTATGACTAGGATGATCATCATGATGTAGTAGTCTGTCGTGAGAATCAACAATAGGATTCCGAAGATCATGATGATTAAACCTCCAAGAATCGTTCTCTTGCGTCCCAACTTACCTGCGAGTAATCCGCCAGGTATGGCGAATAACACAAACGACAATGCAAATGCAGTAAGCTGGAAGGAAGCATCAGCAGTAGCAAATCCCAGAACCTCATTGCCATACTTGGTATACCAAGTTTCCATGGCATTCCATCCGAAGAACCAGAACAGAATAGCAACGAGTAATGCGATTGCAGATTTATCTTTACCAAAGGATACTTGCTTTATTGCCTCAGAGATGCCAACTTCCTTTGGCTTGCTGGAATCAACAGGAGGTACTTCAGGTTCCTTAACTATCACGAATAGGATGATTGTTGCTATAACCATGATTATACCCGTTGTTAGAAACGTTAGAATAGGACCAACTCTCGAAGGGGTCGTTGCGAATAGAGCTGCAAGCCCAGGATCCTCAATCTTGTAGATCTGAGATGCAATCGCAAAAGCATAGATAGCGCCAACACCACCCATCAAATTGATGACTCCATTAGCCTTGCTACGATGCTCCGAGGATACCACATCAGGCATCAGAGCCACAACAGGAGCTCTGTAATATGCCATTGCTACATTGAATATCGTGATGAATAGGAACATCAACCAGAAACTAAAAGCGGCCCATCCAAGTGCAATCAACGCAAAGAATACAGCTGCAGTTGGTGTACCTATTAGGATGTAGGGCATTCTTCTACCCAATCTTGATCTTTCACGATCGGACCTTGCTCCAATATATGGCTGCAAGAAAAGCGCGAACACGTTATCAAGTACCATGATTGCGCCAATGATTGTGTTCTGGAAGTCGCCTTGGATAAATGTTGGCAGGAAATCAGCAGGCAGATAGCTATTGTATACACTCCAGCTGACTCCTGTTGTAAAGAATCCAAGTCCTATGACAAAGACATACAGCCATCGCATTGGCTCAGGCATGCTCTTAGTCACAGTACCTCCGGAAGCAGGAGTTGAATCTTCATTTGACATTTCTCTCTCTCGCTCCTAGAATTAAGCGTCAGACTTACTGTCTAATACAGCACCGGTATAATAGCATGTCGAGTGCTAGATGACAGGTCTTACATTGAAGTGTAGAATGATATACATGTGATTCATAGGTTAGATGAAGGGTATAATCATGCATGTGCGATTGATGAAAGATGAGGATATCGAGTTTGCCTTGAGTCTCACCGCATCAGAAGGGTGGACAGATATTCATAGCGACTTTCAATTGCTCGTATCATACCGGCCACACGCTGCGTTCATAGGAACAGAGGAGGGAGAACGCATTGGCATGATAAGCGCTGTTTCCTATGGAAGCATTGGTTTCATTGGAAGTCTCATCGTCATGAATGCGTATAGGAACAAGGGGATCGGCTCATCGCTCATGAGATATGCTATCGGTTACCTTGAAAGTATCGGCGTAGAAACGATGCTGCTTGATGCAGTCCCAGACGCGGTACCAATCTATGAAAGGCTGGGATTTCAGAAATGCTGCAAATCATTACGCTTGAGCGGAGTTCCGAGTGATGTAGACTCTTTAGGCATAAGAAGGATGACAAAAGGGGATCTCAACGGGGTCTTCAATTTAGATGGCAAAGCGTTTGGGGGAGATCGTTCCCATTTTCTGAATAAGCGATATCTAGAGTTCCCGGGTCTTGCTTTTGTGATTGACAACACAAAAGGGCCAAAGGGATTCATTATGGCAAGCGATAGGAAGGATACCGTGCGGATTGCACCTTGGATAGTCAATAACCATGACAAGCACGCAGGGGATCTTATCAAAGCAGTAGCACAAGCAAGGATAAAACAATCAATATCCATTGGTCTTTTAGAAACCAATCACGCTGCTCTTGAAATTCTAGAAGATTTGGGTTTTCAAGAGAAGTTCTTCTCCATTCGTATGGCTAGAAGTGATCAGGGGATACCCTCTTTCTCGAACGTGATGTATTCGATTGGTTCTCCGGCTAAAGGATGAGCATACCCACTTGATTCACATCTACTCCATCCTCTACCGGGGTATCATCTTCGCTTAAGTCGCGATATATCTGGATAGTTGAGTCTTGCGATTCTCTCAGCGATTAGAGGTGCAAGAACAAGAAGCGCAAACGAGAAGGCCCCCAGGACTACCATGTCGATGAGCAGCGTAGAATAGATTCCATCAACAAACATAGTGATGAGAGATCGATATGCATTTGAAAATGGGAAGTAGGAGTCGACTATCCCAAAACCCAGACCTGCGAGCAAAAGAGGCGCCATGCCACCACCCAAAATCCAATAGAAAAGGGATGAGAGAGCAGCAAGTGGTACAACATATACAGAGTTCCTTGCAAATGCACCTAACATAAGTCCAACACCTGATGATATGATTGCCAATGGAATTGCTACCAATAGATATACACCAATGTTCCCATTTGGCCATACTCCAAATCCTAGCAGACCAAGGATCATCAGTATTGGAGGTGTAATGAATCCAATACTAGCTCCTGCAAGCATCTTTCCTGCATTGATGGCAATGGTAGATTGATTCGCCATCTCAATCTCTTCGAACGTTTCGTTCTCAAATTCTTGAGTCATCATAGATCCGGTAGCGAACATCGCACCGAACATGACTGCATAAATAGACATGGTCCATGCCATATAACCAAGACGTGGAAATGTGAACGGACGAAGGAGCTCATAGTCAAAATCAACCAAGGAATCGTCATTCAGATAAGTCTGATAGAATATGTCGATCTTTCTGATAACTGGCATTCGGAGATTCTTCGTCATATCTTCATGGACATTATTTACCCAAATCTTGATACTTGTCGTTTGATTTGCAGCTAATGCTTCTTCGAATCCCTCAGGGATGATGATAACCAGCATAATCGCACCTGTTTCAAAGAGGGAGTATGCAGTATCATTATCCATCTCAATCAATACAAGACTTGGAGGGATTTCATCATGCTCTCCTAGGACATCGATAAGCCCATTGGTATAGTACCCTGGCTCTGTTTCCAAGACCACTAGTCCTGCCTCGACACCCTGTGAATAGACACCCCCCATCAAAAGTACGAATCCGGACCAGAAGAGAAGAGGAGAGAGAACGACGAGTCCAATCTTGGATTTGTTCCTTCTAAGGATTCTGAATTCCTTTTGCATGGTTGATAGTAAAACTCGAATCTGATCCATTAGGTTTCAACCTCCTTCTTGGTTGCTAGAACAACTGCAAGTGTGAAAACAAGCCAAACAACACAAAGTGCAAGAGAGCTGGATAGCAATCCCAGTGTCGTATCATAATAGAAAGCTCTAGTCCAGAGGATGATCACATGAGTTATGGGTATCAATAGGGCAACGACTCTGAATTGGATTGGCATCAATGATACTGGTGCCATCCCGCCTCCTGCGAGGAAACCTATGATGGTTAGAATGACAGATACCAGCAGAGCCTTTTCCCTCTCCTTTGTGAGTATGCCTATGAGCTCTCCAAGAGGAGTCAGTGCTATTGCTGTGAGTAGAACAATCCCGAGTAGAATAAACGGATTCCCAGAAGGAGCTATATTCAAGATGATAGAAACAATGGGGAAAGTAAGAAGCAAGACCAAAAGGGATCTCGGGATGGCTGACAATGTATGCCCCAAGATAAGTATGAACCTTGAGATAGGTGAGTTCAGCGTATCATCTATTGCTTTATTCTCAAACTCTGTTGCAGTGTTCATCCCTTGTCCCGCAAGAGTACAGGTAATCAAAGAGAGGATGATTGCGGCAGCACCAGCATACTCAGTGTTCCCTGGAGTCATTGGTAGAGAATGATATTCCTCAATGGCTATGGAAGCCTCGCTCTGATTGAATTCTGGAGCGAATGCACCCTGATTATAAAGCAGAACGGCTGCTTCGATTCGATGTACATAATTCTTCACGATGTCATCATTGATGTTGTTCACATGCATGACTATCTGAGAGTCCTGCCCGCTTGAGATATTCGCCCCAAATCCAGAGGGTATGATTATGTAGGCAATCAAATCACCAGAAAGATACAGATTTTCAGCCTCTGACAGGTCATATCGTGTTATTGAGAACCATGTATGATTGGTTGTAGATTTCATGCTCTCTATAATCTGTGCCATTTCTTCACCTTGAGGAGTATCATCTTGAATCACTAAGCCGCATGAGAAAGCTTCTCCTCCTCCGAAGGATGACCATAGGATGACATAGACACTCAGAAGAACAAAGGGCACGATGATTGAAGGAGCAAGGAAGCGAGGGTCCCTTCTAGCAAGCCGCAGGTCTTTCCTGATGACAGCAAGTAATTGACGCATCACGTTAATCCCTCAGCTTTGATCCAGTTATCGTTAGAAAGACATCACCGAGTGATGGAGCCCGCATTGAAGCTTGTTTCACAAGTATCCCATGGTCTGATAGGGTCCGTATTACCATTGGAAGGTCCTTGTAGCCTTCCTCACTCCAGATTCGTGCCATGCGGGGCATCGCAATCCCGTCTTCAGACAATCGGTCAACCTTTAGCCCGATCTGCTCACTAATCCAATCCGCACCCTGTTCCACTGTAAGTCCTTCTAGTTCGAGTTCAATGATGTAGTTACCCACGTGTGCCTGCTTGAGACTCTTTGGGGATCCCTGTGCAACGAGCTTACCTTGGTCAATCACGACTAACCAATCAGCTATCTCATCAGCTTCGTCCATGTAGTTCGTACAGAATAGCACCGTCTTTCCTTGTTTCTTTAGGCTCTTCACCTGTTTCCATATCAATGCTCTACTTTGAACATCGACACCCAAACTCATCTCATCCAAAATCAGCAGTTCAGAATCATGGAGTAGAGCTCGTACAAGAGCCAGCCTACGTTTCATTCCGCCTGAATAGGTTCTAACAAGGTCATCCTTTCGTGCTGTTAGTCCAGCAAGCTCAAGCATCTCAGCTATTCGACCATCACGTTCGTCCTTTGGAACTCCATAGATATCGGCGTGATACTCGAGAGTTTCTTGAGCAGTAAGATCACGATAGAGTGCAGTTTCTTGAGGCATTACGCCAATGAGACGACGAACTGCTGCGAGGTTCTCAGACACCTCGAAGTCAGCTACGCGTACACTACCAGCAGTTGGCTTGAGGGTCCCAGTAATCATCTTCACACAGGTAGATTTTCCTGCACCATTCGGGCCTAGCAGACCAACGATTGTCCCTTTTTCAACTGAGAAAGAGAGGTCATCAAGTGCTTTGATATCTTTCGAATAGATATGGCTTAGATGTTCAATCTCAATCAACAACATCAACTCATACGATACTTGGATTCATAGAATATAGGACTGATGTCACGCAGGGAGTAACACCAGATTTTCAGGACACACAACGAGAGAAACTCTCAGTTCTCGTATTCGCATAGTAGACGATTTACATGAATCGTGTTACTCCTAGAGTGACAACTAATTGATATGTGATTGTGTGTAGTAATAGTGGAGTTGCATGTGATGTCAGATTCCATAATTGACGATTTGATACGACTCGGTCTTACTCTCAACGAGGCCCGTGCATACAAGACATTAGTGCAACTTGGCAACTCAACGGCACGAGAGATTGCTGAAGCATCAGGGATTCCAAGAAGTAAGGTCTATGAAACTGTCAATCTACTTGAAAAGCGAGGTATCATCCAAAGAGTCATTGGTAGAGAACCTGCTACATTCAAGGCATTGTCACCTCAGACAACCATCCAATTTCTTAGAAAGAAGATGGAAGCATCAAGTGAAGCAGCCTTAGCAGCGCTTGAAACGCTTGCGAATGAAAGAGAGTCTGTTGAAGAGGAGTTTGTATGGACAACACAGGGAGATGAACAAATCAATCTCGGAATCATGTCTGCCTTGGAAGGCGCAAAGAAAACCATATTCATAGCAACGAGAATTCCAAGTCTCTTGAGTCCACTTCGTTCTTCATTCTCAAGTGCAAAGGCAAAGGGTGTCAAGATAGAGCTTCACACAACTAAGTCATTGATGGAAATCTTCGAGCCGTTCAGACACTACATGGAGATTCATAGTGCTATTCCAAGTTCAGAGGTTCTTGTTGAGAATCTCAAACAGGTGCTTCAGGAGATCGATCTTCAGTCAATAGGTTGGGATCCAGATGCCATGTCCATTATGATGATTGATGGAATTGAAAGCATTGCTATATTCAGACCGACAACAGAGCATCAGAAACCATGGGCATTGCATATCCGAAATCCGCTTATCGTAACCATTCAGTGGCAGGTCATCAAGACAGCCCTTTATACCATTGAAGGACTTATTCAGAATGTTCTAGGAAATGTATCAACATAGGATATGTTATCCTATAGGTGCTGCGATTATTTGATAAATGAATGATGTCTAAAAGATGCGACTTACAATGGAGATTCCACACCTTAACTTCCTACGATGCCCAAAATGCAGAAAGGCTCTTCGTATTACTGAGATATCCGAACAGAACGAAGGTATTGATCAAGGGTCGCTAACCTGTGAAAAAGGACATCAATGGCCAATCAAAGATGGAATTCCTTCACTTCTCTTCCCAGAATTGACAGAAGAAGATCAGAAGTGGATTTCAGATTACGATCAAATGGCAGAGGGGTATGATGAAGCAGTCAAGCAATACAACGAGTGGCTTGGCGTTGATGTGCTGAAAGAAAGACAAGGAATAACCCAATTTATTCCAATTGAAGGCCCATCCAAGATTATTGACGTCAGTATAGGCACCGCAGCTAATTTTGAAGCTCTGGAAGATGCATACAAAGGGAAGATGGGAAGATTCAATCTTCATGGTCTAGATGTTTCATGGGGTATGCTTCGTGTTGCTCAGAGAAAGGCAAAGAACCTAGGACTGACGATTAATCTTGTGCATGGTAGCGTAATCAACATCCCCTATGCTGACAATACATTCGACATTGTGTTGCATTCTGGTGGAATCAATACATTCTCAGATATATCTGGCTCATTAGAAGAGATGCTTAGGATTGTAAGGAAAGATGGCTTTGTCATTGTTATCGATGAAGGACTGTCACCCAAACTACGAGAAACAGAGAAAGGAAAAGATATCATCAAGGCAAACACTCTTTTCGCATCCAGACCACCCATAGAGTATCTTCCCGAGAGGGCTAAGGATGTAGAAGTGTCATATGTGATGAACGAAACGTTCTATCAAATAGTATTCAGAAAATGAGAAAGTGGCATTCCAAGTATTTTGTGTCAAAAAGAGAGAGAGGCGACTAAGTCGCCTCAAGTGCTAGAACGTCTTTGATTGTTATCTCGCGACGTCTTACCCTATCCAGGACAAAACTAGTCCTGTATCGGTCATCCTGATGTGAAAGTCTTGGTTCACGAGCCATTACTATCACCGATTGTAAAGATATGAGAAGCTAATAGCCTGTGTTGAGATCTCTTTCTTGGGGGACTTGATCTTCTGTGTCTTTGCTAGAGCCATAACATCTTACCTCCTGTAGGTATATGCGAATCGGATAGCTTCAGTCGACAGTGACTGAGCAATCTTCTTGTTCTTCGTTTCAGATTGGATTCGGGAGTTGCTTTCTAACGCCATTGTCTGTTCACCGTTTTGGTTTGTTAATCAAACCATTCGACATCTAATGGTACACACCATTTGCATATAAAGGTTTGCAAACCAAACTATGTTGAAAATTACATTCGCGTAGTAAACGGTTCATCTAACAAAACTTTAATATACCATCCAATTTAGATAGTATGTGGAATTAAAACACTAAATGGTGATAGAATGGACGATGACATCACAGATGCGTTGGAAGGCATTGAACTCACACCAGAAGCGAAGAAGCCCGTTCCTGATGTTGAATTCGTAGGTGACGAGGAACGCGCAAGGGAACTTGATGATGCAGTTAGATTAGCTATCCTTCAGGTCCTTAGAAAGGGAATACCTGATACGAAGACTACCAAAACAAAGGATTCTGAAACAGGGGACACAATAATTCGTCAGAGAGAGGTAAATCGTACTGCTCTCTCTGTTGTAGAAATCGTGAAACAATCAGAAGAAATTGACTATATTGAGAATGTGACCAAGAATCAAGTCTATCACCACCTCCCAAAGCTTATTGAAGCGGGCTATGTAATCAAATTGGGCACCGTGACCACAGGAAAGAGAACCACTGACTATTATAGACGAACAGCAGGTGGTTTTGTACTTGCGACAAGCGTATTGAGCTCAGCAGACGAAAAGATGCTACGGAAAAAGAGCCAGAAAGTAATGGAAAAGCTATTCCAACACTTCAAGTTGGAAATGACTGATGATGAGAAGAAGAAATTCGAAGACCTTAGATTCGAGGCTCTTAAAATCGAGATTGCCGCTAGGAAGGAGGTAGTCAAGATGATTCGGAGCGACGTCGCAGACAAGGACGTCCTAGATCTATATGAGTTCCTCATGCAGATGTATGCTCTTGGGAATGAAGAGTATATTGAGATTCACAGAAAAGTCAGAGACCTCCTATTCAAATGACACTGGACAAGTAACTGACTCCAATAACAGATTCTACATTCATATCTGATTTAGATGGTCAAGACCTAGACTGCAGCTATATTCGTTTGAGTGTCGCCCACTCCCGGAATTGACTTGATTTTATCTACAACAAATACACTGAGTTCCTCATTGCTTCCGAATTCGGCTTTCAGAATGATATCAAATGCCCCAAAGATTAGATGAGCTTCGCTAACCTCATCAAGTGCTCGAATTTGATTCAGAATCTCCCGTTGAGCTGCCATCTCGACAGTTAGTAGAATAAATGCTGTGACTGTCAATTGTAAATTCCTCTCCTATGAGACCTGAAACAATGACACTCTTATTCTTTACGCGTGAAGAAAAAAACGGAAGCTCAAATTCATTCATAGAAAAGTTAGAATCTTATGAAAACGAACGTAATGAACTATCGAATCCTTGCTGCCGCGTATTTCAAATCAATTATTGCTAGTTCAGGAATGGAATCTTGTGTTGCCCACGCTACAAGCCAAGAGTTGCTCCTTGTGCGAGCCATCAAAATGTGTCCTTTTTCTTCAGAGGAGGATGCGATAAGGGCATCTTCAGTTTTTTCAATGATCTTGTACGAAATCTTTGCTATTACAACTTCCCTTTTGGTTTTTGTAATGGACTCCACAAGATCATTCACATCTTTGACGAGATTCCAATTATCAGTCTGCCATATGATTTGTCCATCGTCCATTACGGCAAAAGCCTGAATTTTATTGTTATGCATATAGAGATGAGTCCACACATCAGAAAGTGACAAGTTTGATCGCTCCTTACGCCAGATATCAAATCAAAGTTTAGGGGGATATTTTCCCCCTGATGATAGAATTAGATTCTCCCCTTAAGGGACTTTGCAGCACGATCGACATCAACATAGACACCGTCAGGTGCGGCATCGGGGGATGCCCATGCGACAACCCACTTGTCATTCTCAATCTTAGCAAGGATTAGGATACCATTACCTTGAATACTTCGAGCAACAAGACTTTCTGGACTTGTACGCATCGTACTGTATTTCACTTGGTTCTGAGTGACACTAGCAGCCCTAGTGTTGACAGCTGCAACTAGGCCTCTTGCATCAGCTTCTAGACTCCAATTATTACTTTGCCAAAGGACAGAGCCATCACCTTTTATGACACCAAAGGCTTGGACCATCTGACCAGACGAATTGTAAGCTTGTGTATAAGCATCCATGACAGGATCGGACATTATTCTTCACCCCGTGTAATTTTTCACACGGTTTCTACTCCTTAGGCCACAAGAAGGCCATAAAAAAGAATCTTTGATGAAACACCTTTAAGGTTTGGTACCCAAACAAACTGAGTATGGATGAACAGCTAATCTGGGAAAACGAAAAAGGGACTTTTATTGTAATTATTGTGCGTCCAAACTCGAAAGAGAAGGGGCTTGTACACGATATCTCAGAACATGAAATAGTTCTGAATCTTATTGGTCCTGCAAGAGAAGGTAGAGCAAATACTGAGCTTATCAAACGACTCTCTAAAGCCCTGAATATATCATCATCAGATATTATGATTGTTGCAGGACATAAAATCAGGAAAAAGACCTTGTTGTTACAGAAGGTCACTGCAGAGGAAGTGATTTCGCACCTGCAAAAATTGCACAATGGCTAAATAGCGGGTAGTTCTCTCAGAATGAACTCCTCTACAACACTCCGACCAAAGTTGTTTGATTCTGAGAATACAATCCGCAGGTGCTAAGAATGGATAGGTATGATGCCACTAGACTATTGATGGTCGTCATCTTCACCACAGGCCTTCTTATAACACTCTTGGGCATTTCGGAAGTAGGAGTAGACTTTGGCAACCTTGGTGCCTTCGTTATAGAAGGCATTCTTCTCGCGGGTTCAGTTTCTCGGATGACCTTGAACAAAAAAGAGCTAGCCATTTTCATTGTTGTGATTGCTAGCTATATAGGAATCTCATTGATCCTCGATGTTTTCTCATTCTATGTGACCATGGCATCACTGGGATTAGCATTCTTCGTCGTATTGAGTGGAGAGCTAACTGAACCCTTTCTCTCAAAACCACTGAAGTCAAAGATAAGCTCAACTCGATTGTTCTTAGTTGGTATCTTTTCTGCAGGATGCTTCTATGCAGTATTCGCAGTGGGTTTGGAGGGGTGGAATTATGGAGTTATAACGGCCATAATTGTGGAATTCATTCTTCTGCTGGGATCAATTACTCGAGGTGCTCTTGATAAGAAAGGCTTAGGTTTATTCTCAGTAGCAATTCTCGCTTATCTACTGATTTCGTTTTGGTTAGGATCATTTTCTGAAGTTGTTATAATGGCAGCAGCAGGTATGGCAATATATGCAGGATTGATGAGCGAGCCAAAATTCCCTCTTACGAAGAGAGCGATAGGGACTGGGATTCTAGTCGGAATTGTAATGACATTTCTTGGAATCTATCTTGCTCTCAAGCTCGGTATTGTATATTTTATTGGAGCAGAGCTACTAGGATTTTTGTTACTCAGTTTGAATGGACAATATACTCCACAAGAGAATGCTATCTCAGTTTCAATCGCAAATACATCATCGATGGTTTCCGTTGGTGTACTGATAACATTTCCAGCGATTGCAATCTTTGGACCATCTCAAATGCCTTGGCTTGATGTTTCCTCAATAATCACGTTCCAATTCATTGCTTTTGTAACAGGACTCAGTGCGATCTTTGGTCTAGTACTGCTCTTGCCGTTTCGTAAGAGCTTCGAAAATGATCCTTGGCCTCAAGTAAGACCTCAAGCTGAAACGATCAATTCCCTAGGAGCGGACTCTGAATCGAAGAAGACCGTGTTAAAGGGTTTAGCTGTTTCATCTGCATATGTAGGAGGAATGAAGATAATTGAAACAGTTAATGAAGGACTAGATTTGTCTTCAGTACCTCATGCTTTTACACCTCTAGTTCCAGATTGGATTGGTATTACGAACTCACCTCTGATGGGTGCTATTGGGTTTTTTGTTGGATGGAAACGGGTACTGACCATGGTTGTGGGTAGTATAGTATCAATTACGTTCTGGATAGTATTAGAGGGGGCACTCCCGATGGAGTATGCAGACCATCTAACTCGACCAGAGATTCTGTACCTAGCAATTGGTATTTTTATTACAGTCATAGCGGGAGATGTCTTCTCGGGGAAAGATAAGAAACAACATGAAGCAGATTCTGTCCAAGAAGGGCATATGGACGAAGAAGGATTTGATTCTCAGCTAGAATCTCCCAAATTTCTTAGGGTAAAGGAAGAGATTTTCTCTCTAGAAGTGATTAAGGAAGAGATACGTTTCATGGTAAGAAATCCAAGGCAATACATGATTGAGAAGCGTGGACAAGTACCGATCTGGGTTGCAGGATTTTCTATGCTACTATTCGTAATAATTGGGACTCTTATATTCTGCATCATTCATCCATTCGCAGGAATAGATATACCAATTCCCCTGTTTATCCTTGGATCACCAATAGCAGTGCTCTCAGCATATTTCACAGCGAGATCCATTAGTGAAACTGGGATGCTAGCAGGGTATATCTCAGATATGATCTCTATCCCAGCCATTCTCTTTTTCCGAATTAGTTTCGCTGCGATAACTACATTCATGGCTATGTTAGGAGCTTTGCAGGATGCAGCTATAGCAATGCTTGTACATCTAAAACTTGGCAAGTTAACTGGCGTACGTGGAAGAGATATCGTGAAAGGAGTGTTTGTAGGCGCTCTCCTTGGCACATTTGTTGGCTCTTTGATAACTTACATGCTATACGAAACATATGGATTTGGAGGGACTGAGTTTCCAGCACCCGCAGCTCAGCTTTTTGGATTTCTGGTTGTAAGCCTAACAGGACTAAGTAACTTCCAATTACCGGGATTGAGTACATTCCCTGATGTACATCCGCTCTTATCATTCAGCTATTTGTTGATTTTCGGAGTTATCGGCTTTCTTGTAGGAAGAGAGTTGAGTAAGAGAAACCTTAGTCCTATCAGTCTTGCAGTTGGAATCCTAGTACCACCAGCAACAACAGTGGCAATGCTGTTTGGGGGTTTCCTAGATTATAGATTGCAGAAGGAGGGTCTTGAACAAGGTGTATCAGATCCTACCGAAACTCCAAGATATAGAAGATGGATTAAAGTACTCAGTGGGATAATTGCTGGGGAAGCTATTGTAACGGTTATCTGGGTTCTATACAATGCATTTCATCTATTCATGAGCTGATATTATTATCAACATATTCTGCTAGACGTTGAAGGAATTTCGGAAATTCGTTTTTGCTTAAAGTAGCTCCAGCTGCCGCAGGATGCCCACCTCCATGAGCGTCTGAGAGTTCAGGCAGGATGAAATTCAAAGCCTTATTCAAGTCAATCTTTGGCCCTCTGCGTCTAATGCTCATATCAACTTCATCTTCTGATGTCTTGGCACTAATACCGATATTCGAGTCGGTGAGATATGCAGCGAATTTAGCTGATTTTCCTCTATAGCCGCTAATTGGCATATCAAGAACATAACCCACACGTCCTAGCTTCCTAGCATTATCCTGTATATAACGAAAGACCTCTCTCTCTACACGAGTTGCCTTGATTGCAAGAGATACTATGTTGTTCATTGCACTAGGTTCGATACCCAATGTTAGTTCATGAACCAAATCCATCGACTCTCTTTGATAGTCAATCTCCTGTAATGCTTGAACGAGAAGCCCGGCTTCTAAATAGAGTGTTCGTTTATCATAGTTCTCAAACTGGAGCTGAGCGAAAGAGGTGTGGTCGCAGTAGTCCCCTATAGCACCATAAAGGGCTAATCTAAGACCATGTTCTGGCAAAGCATCGCTAAACCTGCGATACATGAGCTCAGCTGCGGACGGTCCGACCTCATGAAATAATTCTACTCGTTTTAGAAGCTTCCCACTTTGCTTTCTAGTCATTGGATGATGATCAATCCAATAGATCTCTGTACTCTCGGGGAATCTGTCTATTGCTCGGATAATATGATCAAATCGTGTATCGTTAATCGCGATATCGCTGATGCATACCACATCTGGTCGATCCTTCGCAATTCGGTAAAGGTCTGAGTGAATCTGAGACGGACGAGAGAAATAAAATGTTGAGCCAGGAAACTTCAAGAGACCTATTGCCCCAGAAGTGATTCCATCCACATCGCCATGGGATAACACAACCGAATTCACTGTATATTGCCCCTAACTATGACTTGTATGTGTCTTCAAGAGCCTTGTCCCACTCATCTCCGGATTCAGGCATGTCCTTCCTTTTTCTTCGTGCTCTTTCACGTTCTTTCCTTGCCTTCTTTGCAGCCTCTCGTTTCTTTTTCAACTCTGCCTTTCTAACTTTCTCGGCTTCCTTCTCTTCTTTTGTCATCTTTGGCTTTGCTTCTATTTCTCGTACAGTAAGCCATCCTATGATCATGGCAACTAGTACGAACAGAAGAAGGATAGGTAATAGGAACAGGATAACAAGTTCAGGCTGCTGTAGTTCAACGCTATTCTCTACACCTGGGGGAAGGTTGAAGATCGTAGTGAATATTAATGGATTCAAAAACAGGAAAGCAACTGTTATTACTCCTGCAAATCGAAGGATAGAACCAGTTATTGTTGATGATATAATATAGGACGACGAAGGTGCTGCAGCTTTTGCCGTCAATTGATTTCGTGCATCAGGATCTGATGTAAGTAGTTCATCAACAAAGATTTGAAGACGTCGTACATCTGCGATGGCATCTAAACTTTCAACAACTTCACTCTCTCCAAACACTCTTCTTTCAATAGCTTCTCTTAAGAAAGAGAATGCTGTTGCTCCGGAGGATCTACTCATTGCAGTTGTGCTAATCTTTTCCCCTCGCTCAATGGAATCCTTCTTCCTAGTGACTTGACGAAGAGCTAGAAGCTGTTTCTTCAAAGTATCCTCCCTTTCCTCTACGGGCTTTCCAACTGAATGACTGTAAATCATCTGATAGCTGATTTCTAGGTAAGCAAATGCTACGAGAGCAATTACTTGAGCGTTGTCAGCGATATATGCAAAGAAATCTGGAGGTATAGTTCCCCCATCAAACTCAGGAATTGGAATAACAGGGAGATGCGGAAATACAGCAGCTCGAACTGCTGCTATGATTAGCACTGCTTGAATAGAGATGAAAGCTCCACCTACGAACTTGTGATCAAAACGGAATAGAGATTGCAGGAAGAAAACGACTCCAAGAGCAGCAGCTAGGAAGAAAAGGAAGTTAAAGCTGTACTCGGTGAGAATAACCCATATTCCTTCAAGATTTGTTGTAACAGAGCTGAAGATATCTTCAATTGAGGTGAATGGTCCAGATACTCCGTATGGTTGCATATACCACATTCGTAATAGCTGCGTATTGTACAATCCAACTAACGCTTCATTAAGAGCGAATCCAGTGAATGGTGCAACTAGTCCTGCAATTACCATTGAACCTACGAAGAATAGAATCAAAGAGATTAATCGAAAGACTGTAACAACGAATACATAGGGAGCATTCCAATTCCAGTACCCCTCAAGAGCCCAATATACAGACCAACACATCCCGATGAATGTGATAATGGAAAGGACTTGCAAAACAACTGTGACTGGTTTCAAAACATCGCCACTCCTTTTTGCTTTGCTTCCTCATATTGACGTATGATTGCGGGCAAGAAATCTTCTGGACCGACATTCACTACTGTTATACCGAATCTTGCTAGAGCTCTTGTAATCTTCTGTCTTCGCTCCCAAAGCTCCTCAGAAACTGCCTCAGATAGGACTCTTTCTACAGGACCCAGCTGTCCGACAGGTGCTTCGAACCAAGGCCCAAAGGGACTAATGATGGTAGCAATATGTCCATTTGCAACAACTGTTTTCATAGCATTCAACAATGGAGCTGGGGATTCCTCTAAATCAGTAAGCCATATGATGTATGTTCGTTTCTTCGTCTGTTGCACAACATAGGAAATGGCATTTTCATAATCACTCCAACCCTTAGGTTCTGCCATTGCTAGTGCTTCTAATACATTGTACATATGATTCGGACGTGTTGAGGGTGGAACAAAAGAATGTACAACATCACTAAAAACACAGGTTCCAACAAGATCCTTTCTTTCTAGACCCATATGAGTTAGGAGAACAGCGGCACGAATTGCATACTCGAGCTTCGTGTTTTCTGGATAACCATTACCCATTGACCCACTTGTATCGATCATACACATTACTTGGATATTCTTCTCCATCTCGAATTGCTTTACGACTATATCACCACGTTTTGCACTAGTCTTCCAGTCAATTGTACGGAAAGAGTCGCCTGGCTGATATTCTCGAAAGCCTGCAAAGTCTGTACCCATACCAACGACTTTTGTCCTATGTGCTCCAAACATGTGTCCTAGTTGTCGCTGCTTTCCGAGAGCCTCAAGTCTTCGAACATCTTTCCATGTTGGGTAGACAAGAACCTCTGTCTGTTCCTTCAATACTCTCTTGTAGTAATGCAGACCCAGTCTATCTCGCATGATGACTTCTGTTGGACCAAGATAATATCGCCCTCGCATTCGTACCTGTAGAATATAGGAGAATGTGATACTACCTCCAGGTTGAATTCGCGATGCAATAAAGTTGGCACCAATTGCTAGAATCCATAATTCAGGATATTGGTCATGAACTTCAATGAAGTCAAAATGCCGCTTTGAGGTGTTCTTTATGGTTACTTTTACTCGTAGAAAATCTCCAGAGAAGACCTTTACCTTGTCAATCTGGCGATCCACTTCTATCCCAGAGAGATTAGCTGTCATAGCGAAGAGAGGAAGTGTCACTACTAGTCCAATGATTAGGTAAACCCCAAGTAATGTGAAATAAAAATTAACGAATGAAAAACCACTCGTTAGTAGTAGGACTCCTGCAAACACGACTACGAATCCTCTCTGGGTAAGCATGGTATTAAGACTCCCTTTCGTTTTTACCGCGGACAGTCAACTTCGCCGAGAATCTTAGTTGTGACACGTTCAACAGTCAGACCTTCTAGCTCTGCTTCAGGTTTGAGAACGAGTCTATGATTCAACGTCTGAATTGCTAATCTTCGAACATCCTCTGGAACAACATAGTCCCTACCATGCATTGCTGCTCGAGTCTTTGATGCATTCATCAGGACTAATGATGCTCTTGGAGAACCACCCAATAGGATCTGTGGGTCGTTTCGAGTTTTGACTATAATGTCACGGATGTAGTTGATAATATCCTCATCAATAAAGACAGTCTTGCAAGTTTCTTGCATTCGAGTCATTGTGCCAGGATCAGCAAGTATTCGCAAATCTGATGCTTCACCAATATGCTTTCGTCGAATGACCTCAGCTTCTTCAGATCCAGTTGGATAATCGAGTATCAGTCTGAACATGAATCGGTCAAGCTGAGCTTCTGGTAAGGGATAGGTTCCTTCCTGCTCAACAGGATTCTGTGTCGCTATGATAAGAAAGGGTTTTGGTAATGCCCTTGTGATTCCTTCTGTTGATACTTGCCGCTCCTCCATTACTTCGAGCAATGCACTTTGTGATTTGGGAGGACATCTATTGATTTCATCAGCTAATACCAAATTAGAAAACACAGGACCCTTTCTGAACCAGAATTCTCCAGTTTTCTGATTGAACACATTACTACCAAGCAGATCAGCAGGTAGCGTATCAACAGTAAGTTGGATTCGCTTGAACCCACATCCTAGGATTGAGGCGAAGGTACGAGCCATATATGTCTTGGCAAGTCCCGGAACGCCTTCAAGGACCACATGACCATTTGAAAGAAACGCGATTAACGTATCACGCATAATATCGATTTTCCCGACAATTATGCGCCCGCACTCACGTAGTATTTCCGATGTGAGGTCATGAACCTCCGATATGGTCATAGGTGGACCCAAGCTTTCTGCATTGGTTTCTGTAGCATCGATTGTCATTTCTTTTGTTCCACCTCATTATGTTTCTACTAGTTTATCTTGGATATTCTTCATCCAAAAGAAGAGCTTCATCATTTCGCTCTCTCGAATCTTCATATTAGGCTTCGAAGATATTTCTTCGATACGTTGAATCGTCTTGTAAAAATCAGCCTCTCTTATTGACGGATCTTTGTATCTAATCAAATCCCAGACTTTTTGAGACTTATAGTCGGACCACTGGTACTTCTTCCTTAATCCTCGCCGAAGCTTTCTGTATATCATTTTGACGACGCGAGCATAGTTGCCTTCTGTTCTGTAGTAAGTCATGCGCTCGCTGAAGTAAGTCTGTCCTCGACGCATGAAAACCTCTGATACGCTTTTAACCTCAGGTTTCTTCATATCGGGGAGATATTTCTTGATACCAACAGCGGTCATCAGAGGATAGATAGGTGCCAAGAAGATGTTAGTGCTAGCCCAAAGCATTCTTGACATGTATCCGCCAAAGAAGAACTCTGCACTGACAATTGGTGTTGCTAGAAGCTGCTCGCAGAAGATAATAGGAATATCCGGATTCCCGCGAGTTGCCCAATTTATCAAATTCTCAGCAAATCTGCGATTCCCAGCGAACTCATTTATCATCTCGTTTATGAAAATACTAGGATCTGATATTGCAATCATTCGACCTGCGAGTGGAATGCCATAGCTACTATCTAGTATGCCCATAACAGGAAGTCTTCCTGCATATTCCCCTTCTTCCGGATTAGGAGTGGGATTCGTGTCATTGATGTTGTGCTCACTCCATGCCCTTTCTGTGGTCCATGCAATGCCAGTTGCTCCTAGAATGCATGTCGGAGTTATTGCTGATGCGTTATTCAGCGTTATTGATGTTACTCCATTGAATAGAGGATGTGGTGCGAAATCTCTAATTACAGGCAATCGAGGACTTTCATAATAGGAGTCAAGATCCATCACAATTCCTTTTGTGAATGAGAGGAATCCATCAACATACTGCAGATAGGGTGAGCCTGAAGCCAATAATCCTAATAGATAGTCATTGAGCCAGACAAAAGAGCTATTGGCTGTTCCAAAATCATCCGCAAGTATCACACTTCCACCTGCGTCCAAAAACTGTAGCAATGTCAGGGTAGCATCAATCGAGAAATCTCGAACCGGCCCAAGTATAACAAGCGTGGCATTTCCACCATATCTACTGATAACACTCATAGAAGACTGAATGCTCATCGCTTGGTAGCCATTCTGCTCAATCATAATGCGAAATTCGCTGCATCCATTCCAGTTCGTATTATAGATGGAGAAATCATATTGGTACTGTTGGTTGATATTGGCTGCAGTTGTCACGCCTAGATATCCGATTGGTATCCAAGCTAAGACAAAGAGCGTGATTTGCAGAGCTTCTTTCCAACCCATTATGATATTCCACCCTAACTCCTTAGTTATACTATTTCTCTTTGACGAGTGTGGCTCCTTCTATTCTTGGATATATGTCGGTGAAGACTTTGATAGCTTGCTCATATCTATCACGAGATATCTCATGACTGGAGAATCTAGCTTCTTCATACGATTGCACGAATCCTTCTACAGACTCGGAATCGAGAGGAATGATCTTCAACACTCGCTCTATATATTCACGAGCAGTTTCAGAAGACATTCGCTCAGAGCCAATCTTCATACCACACATCTGTTCGAAAGTACGATAGGCAAGAGTGATTGCCGCTTCGAACTTGCCTGCATCAGCAAGTTTCTTGATGTTCCTTAATTTGCCAGGGATATCTACTGATGTGACAGTGCGAGTTGTACTACGAAACATACCTTTCACATAGTAAAGATACATGAGTACGACAATCACTGCTCCGGTAAGTGCAACCGCTGGCATTACTATCTCGACTAATTGCATTTCGATCACCTGACTAAAGTATCATAAATTTCTGAAGCTCTGCTTCGAAATCTAAATCCAAAGAGACCAGAACTTCCCCGATTATATCGATATCTTGCTACCAATATCATGGCAATAACTGCCTCTATTACAATAGCTACAGCCCATGTAATTAACAAAGCTGTATCTAAACCCGGTGGGCCTCCAAGAGTTATTTCAAAATTATATCTACCCGTGATATCTTCAGCTGGCATAGCAAAGAGGACTTCAAAGAAGTAACTTCCAGTTGAAGTGAATTGAAATGTTAGTGTATAGGAGAACATTCCTGATTCATCTGTGGTCAAAATAGCAGCTGGACCAATCACAGGATTGATTGTGGAGTTCAAGTATATCTCAACTTCTGCATTCGCAATGGGATTTCCTTCATCATCTACTAATTGTCCTGTAAGACGAACCTGAGTATTCACGACAGCATAGGGAGGACCAAAGGATCGAAACACTGCATCATCGACAACATGAATCGATTCGTCCGATTCACCAGTCGTGCCTTCAATATACTGAGAGCCATCCCATACGATAATGGCTACGAAATAACCAGAGCCACCTGTCCATGAAGGACTTAGAGTCACTTCGTGGATGTTTTGACCGCTGACGATGATATCGAGATCGGTAACATACGTATCATTCAGATATAGTGACACGGAATCTCCAACTGGAGTGATGCCATCATAATCAACCACACCGAAGCTAATTACAAATGAAGCACCAGGCATGATAAATGATAGATCCTCAAAAGCAACAGAAGCAGTCGAAATGATATGAATGTCCACCAGCCAATACGCAGGAGAACTACTTACATCATAATTATCTGAACTAATACTCACAGTGAAGTTATGGGGGCCATATGGAATAGCATCCCTAATTAGAAAATTGATAGAGAATTCCCCATTAGTATCAGTGACTGCATACGCACCAGTTGGATTGCCATCTCGCAGAACTTGAAGCGGTACATTGGCATCTGCGCCTCCGCCGTTCGTTACCGTTCCTGAGATTACTAGAGTGTCACCTCTGAGAATTACAGTCACTGTCTGAGTGTCAAGAGCAATAGATATACTATCACGGATTTCCAAACTAGTATCAGTAGTCTGAGCTTCTTCATATGCTTCAGAAGGCCTATCAAATTGAATGTAATAGATGATATCAAGAACAGATTCATCCCATGGAAGCTGATAGGAATATGAGAAGGCTCCAGCAACATCATCAATAATAGTGATTGTAGTAAGGACTGATCCGTCCCAAATGATAGAAACATCATGACCAACCATGGGAGTTCCATTACCAAACGTCAAAGTACCTGAGAAATCAATGGTATCCCCGAGATATATCACTCCTGATATGCTTCCACTGCCCGTGAGAGTAACAGGAATCTGCTCGACATTAACGGTATCAGAAGTGCCACTGTATGCAATTATTGGAGTCCCAGAGGAACAGTCAACAAGAATAGTCGTAAGTCCAATCTCAGCTGTGTCACTTACTCTATACCATAGCTCAAAGAATCCACTACCATCCGTGATTCGAACTGCGATTTGCGATGGTGTGGGCGATGAGGGACTTTGCCAGTATATTGTGACTAATGCTCCAGAATATACACTGCCGTTATCCAAATCCAATGTGCCGGAGATGTATAGCAATTCGCTCCTGTAAACAGGGTCTGGGGTCACTGAGAATGTCCAGATTATATTCACCGCATCTACATTCACAGACAGAGCAAGTATTGTTGTGTAATTAGCAATCCAATTGACAGATGATACAAATCTTGCAGTAATAGCATGGATGCCTGTAGTTGTGTCTTCAGGAATAGTCCAATAACCTGTGAAAGAGCCATCTGATGCGGTTATTGCAGTATCTACTACTTGCCCATCAACCAAGATCTCAATTTGTACTGACCCGTATGGAACATCAGGTATAGGGTCGTCGTAGTACAGGAATCCAGTGATCGTTACAGTTTCTAGAAGCTTATAGTCAGTAATTCCGCCCGTAGAGAGGGAGTTGATTAGTGTTGACCATCTCATTAGATCAAGATAAACATGATTCGAAACGGTGTACTCTATAAGAAATATTGCACCACCTGCCACTGCATAGATATCATTCCCTGTTAGGATTGTATAATCATCCATGCTTGAGAAAGTGAATTCGATGTATCCGGAAGAATTGGTCTGATCTGTGCCTAATACAAACGGTGAATCAACACCATTATCCCACCAAACGGTCACTGTTTCACTTACTAGTGGAGTTGAATTATGCGTGAAATAAACCTGTACTAGTACCAAAATCGTTCCATTAAGGTAGACAGGGTTAGGTGCTACTGTCAGGTCAATTGTTAGAGCATATCTTGTGGCATCAACTTGTACCGTATTAGAAGTCGCGTTATCCCACAGAGGCACTGTAGTGGAAAATGTAGCCCAGATATCTAATGTTCCTTCATCTGTCGTTGTTAGACTATATGTATACTCGTAATGACCAGTGCTATTTGTAAAAACAGTCCACGATGATGTGCCATAGGCATTGGTCATGTAGATTCTTATCTGCTGACTGCCTAATGGAGTCGAATTATGAGTATACGTCAATTGGCCCCAGATGTAAATTGCTTCATCTAGGAAGTATGATGTGCTATTTGTTGCAGCGGTAAGTGTCATAGAATATAGAATCAGATTGACAGTATGTGTAATTGAGGTGGCGTTATCCCATAATGGATCCATGCTATTGAATTGGGCCCACACGTAAATTGCTCCCAGAGTGTCGGCTAGTGAGCAATTGTACTGGAACATAAAACCGCCAGTGGAGTTGGTAATCTTCGAAAGCGAGCGTAGAGTACCATTCTCATATTGATAGTGCACCCAAATAGTAGCTCCTGCGACAGGATTTCCAGTTCTATCGAGGGTCAATATCCCGTCAAAGATGAAGGATTCATCAAGATGGACAGGGTTAGGCGATACATTTGTTGACAAAGTAAGTTGAAACAACTGAAGAGTCAAAGAAGGTGATAATAATGCATTGGAGCTGCTATATGATGGGTCTATGGAGGTATGACTTACTGTAACGGTTACCGTCCCCTCAGAATCTTTGGAAAGGGAGCAGTTGTAATAGAAGTTGTACCATCCTGTGGAATTTGTGATAACTTGGAAATTATAAACAGTACCGTTATTCCATGCAATGTTTACAGTCATACCAGTCAAGGCAGAGCCATTCTCGTGCTCAAGATACCCATAGATGTACACCGTTTCATTAAGGTGAATAACTGAGGAATTAGAGTTTACAGAGATATATGAATCGTAATTTCTCACGGTAATCGGAAGGTGAGCTGATTCGTTACTGTATAGCTGGGGAGTAGTTGTCGAGTAATTCGCCCAGAGTGTGATACCCTGTAGAGGATGGGTGATAGGCACAGTATAGTTGAATGTATAGATACCAGTGCCAATATTTGTAAGTGCATTACCTATATTGAAAATTGAGCCGTTATCCCACCATAGGTCTACCTGTACGCCACCAAGCAGACCAGGTATCTCTGGAAGATATACAAAACCTTGGATATCAAGCTCTTCGCCAACGACCACTGAACTTTGAATAGTTTCGATGTAAACAATCACATCATACCTCTTTACAACGATATCCATCGTCGATGAAACAGATGATTGATAGATAGGTTCCAAAGAATTGAACTCTACCCAGTAGGTGCCCAAACCTTCAGAATAAGCGGGGATTTGATAGGTGAATTCGTACGAGCCATCAAGAAGTGTAGTATTGGAACCAAGATACTGAACAGTGCCATTATTCCAGTCCCAATAGAGATCCACGGTTCTCCCATCAAGAGGCGTTCCATCTGCTGACACAGTAAGAGTCCCAAATATAGTGATGCTATCAAAGATATAAAGCACTTCAGGATCCTTGGGCGTTGAGTCTATAGTCAGAGTAGTTGTTCCACTTTCCACGGTTATTGTGATCGGTATGCTTGTGTTGCCATTGAGAAGAGCTAAACTTGATGTGAAATTGACTTGAGCAGGATAATCCCCAGATGTTTGAGAGATGGGAATAACATAATCATAGCTGAAACCTCCAGACCCATTAGTTACAGTTGTGTCAACAACTGAGCCATCAAATAATATTCCAACTGTTTCACTAGGCATAATTGTGCCATTAAGAAGGAATATGTATCCATCGTATGTTATCGTTCCACCACCATACGATGTTGTCGGATTTACTGAGAGAGAGAATCCTACAACTGCACTAAGCGTAACAGTCGAATCAAGAGAACTTCCAGGAAGAACCACTGGGATGCCTGTGATAGGATCGTATGCTCCAGCATAATACGCGGTAACATTGTGCTGCCCAGCTTTCATACGGACCAAGTCTGTAGGATTGAGAAAGATGTTGAGTTCATAATAGCCATTCGCTCCAATAGTTGCATTACCGTACCAAACATCATCCCAAAGAATCCACATCTGATCGTTACCAAG
>JAEORN010000208.1 GCA_016840825.1 Candidatus Thorarchaeota archaeon
AGAAGAAGGTCAAAGGGGATGTCTTTGAGGCTACCTGTATCTTCATTTCACGTTCACAATTTCAAGGCAAGTATGGTGGCAGAGGACAGACAAGCGATCTTGCTCCCTTGATGTTTCACGGTAACTTCTGGTTCAGAGTTAAAGAACCGAAGATTTTCGTGACTGAGGTCGTTTCGAATCAAAACGCATTCTCCACACAGAAAGTCAATGATTTCCTGCGCTCTTTCATGAACGAGCGGATCATTGATGAGTTCGCGCACTATGACTTGCAGGCTGTCTTCACACAGCTTGACGAGACCTCATTGAAGGTCAAGACACAAGTCCGCATGAACTTCGAGAGAATCGGTCTCGAACTTGTCGATTTGAAGTTTGAAGGCATAGATACCACGGAGAAGTATCGTGAACGCCTCTTCTTCATGAAGACAGGTGGAGTAAGTGGAGCACAGATGCTCGGTTCAGAAACCGTCAAGGACTCCGCAGAGTCCCTCGGCAAGAGTCCCGGCGCAGGCTTTGGCGCGGGAATGGGCTTTATGGGAGCTGCGGCAGGCATGATGGGAACTGGGGGTCAACAGGGTGGCGGAGCGGCACCAGCAGGTGCTAAGTTCTGTCCAAACTGCGGCACCGCACTACAGGGTGCAAAGTTCTGCCCCAATTGTGGAACCAAGATAGGATAAAACGCGAAAGGTTGGGACAGTCCCAACCTCTTCGATTCTTTTTCAAAAAGGTCAAATTACTGCAAGATTTTTCTAGGATAGCTCATTTCCACACTTGCCATAGAATTTCTGACTTGGTGTGTAGATCTCACCACTATTCTTGCACTATCCATCTATACAATCGGGTGAAGTGTGTATAATGGTTGCAGGTTGTATTGTCGGCGATTTTGCTCTATAGTTCAGCACTAGGAATTTGAGTTTCAGTCTTTGCTGATAGTTTTCGCCTATCGAACCAGTACTGAACGAGCGCTACCACCATCAATGCATAACCTCCGATAAGACCAAACGGATGTGTCCAGCTGACAGTGCATTCGCAGAGAAGAATCCAAAAGTAACCAAAGGTAAACCCTCCAAAGTGGAAAGTAGCGGCTGAGCCTATTGCATAGGTCTTAGCGACAGATGATGCGTCCTTTCTAAGAAAGAGAATTATCGTCAAGAAAACAGCAATTACAAAACCTACGAAACCGGTCGCGTGCATCAAAAGTTGTGACTCTGGTACGGCTTGGATCAAATTCTCACACCTCGCCTCAGCACGATTGGTCTTTGGGAGATTCAATGCGGGATAAATACTTCTCGGAAATTTCGATCTCAATCCATATCTTCTTCGAGTCTTTCGTGCCTTTTTTTTATTCGAATCAAAGGAGGATCAGTAGTTGTTCTCACGCCGATTAATATAAGCACCAATTCCTATCAGAGCGACCGCAGTGGAAGGAATTGCTACCCAGAGAGTCGGTACTATTTCAAACTCAGCTACAAGCGGATTAGACCCACGCAGATATTCTTCTAGATTTGTATAATTATCATTATCCGGATTTTCATCTGCATCATCAACCAATGGGTTGAGACCATACTCCAATTCCCAATTATCTGGCATTGAATCGAAATCTGAATCGATATTGAACATGTCAGTACCAAAATAATACTCCTGGGCGTTTGTCAATGTATCCCCATCAGCATCCTCTGCAGCGTCATTGGGGTCTGTGGGATCAAGACCTCTTTCAAGCTCCCATCCATCTGGCATTGAGTCAAAATCGGAGTCAGGGTTCTGGCTATCGGTGCCATAGATTATTTCCATTGCATCACTAATCATATCGTTGTCTGAATCAATCGAAAAGAGTGCAGTTGGAATCCAATACTCTTGACTATCATTGATACCATTGCCATTTAGATCAGAGTCGTACTCGATATAAATGTCAACTCCTATGCTCTCCGGATCGATGTTCGATACTTTGAGTTTATACAGCCCTTTTTGTGCAACAGGAGTTGATAGCACTTGAGTGGGAGTCCAAGGATGTGTATCAGTCTGGGCGGACCAGTTCAGGACAGTATCACTAGGTCCAGTCAGTGTAAAATTTGCGCCTCCACCAAACCACCTTGCTGTAACATTGATAATTGTTGAACTACTAATGGGAAAAAGGTATGTGTGTGAAAAACCTTGATAGAGCATTAATGTATCCGAAATGAGTGTCTTGTGACCAAATGCGCGTCCCATTGTGAATGCCATGCTTGCGCCAATGGCCCGTGTCGTTTCTGCGCCAATGAAATAGCTATATTCAGTTCGACTCCAGACATCGTTACTCGTGCGATAAGCTGTGTCATAAGCAATCCCTGATTCGAATACACAGAGTGAGCTTTGGTAACCTCTAGTAAAGAATAGATAGTGATCCGAAGATTCCCAGTAGGAGAAATAATTTGATGATCGAGTACCGACAACATTCATTCCATAATTTCTTGACATAGCCCTGCCAAGCTCAGCCCAGTATCGAGTCAAGTGATAGTAATTATCAGGAGCAGAATTGTATGCAAAGAGAACACTTTCATCAAATGGTCCACTAGGATTTGTACGAAGAATCGTATCTACATTATAGAGTGCAAGGATATTGATTTCGTCAGCAGCAAAAGCATTCGCCACCTCAACGCCCCCTTGTAGATCGTATCTTGAATGATCCCCGTTAAATGCAATGAAATAGATATCAAGTGGCCATTCAAACTGGGACATCACACGAGCTAGCTCCAGGACCACAGCTATACCACTTCCATCGTCATTTGCTCCAGGACTATGTTCCACAGTGTCATAATGAGCAGATACGACAAATACTGGAAGGTTATCATCTGGCAAATACCCGGGCAAAAGACCTACAATGTTCTTGTAGCGTCCGACAAGGGTTGTTTCAATTCGATTGTTAGAAAGAATCGAAAGTTTATCAACAATCCAATTCCGCGCATCCTCATTATTACTTTGAGGTATATCAGCATATGTAAGAATGTACCTCGAACCAATTTCGCTGAGTTCTCTTACATAGCTTTGATAATTACTCTGAGAAACCTTACCACTGATGTCTGATGCCAGATTAACACCATAGACGCGTTGTATCTCCTCAGAGGGTACGGAGAGGGCTTCATATTGTGGCTCTACTGGTTGATACATGCTTGCTATAGTGGTTGGAGTCATAAGAGAGAGAATCAAAAAGACAGAAAAGAACCACAATTTTCGCATGACTCTTCCGAGAGCCTCACCTATAAAAAAGGATGGTTTGCGTGCAAGGGATATAATTATTCTAGACGCGCCGAGTCTGTTATATGGTGCAGTTCGAGTATCCAATCATAGTCGAATGAATGAGGAAATATGAAGCGAATGCCAAAAGATGCAATATCTACATCTCAGGAACAAAGAAAGAACGTACGGTCCAGAGATCTGAAGAAAAGCATTGGATCGTTCTATACACCTCAATTTCTTGCTGCCCATATTTCTAATGAAACTCTAAATGCTTGGTTTACGAAGAAAACTGGTTTGAACAATCTTGATGAAAGAAATATTCTTGGATTGAATCAAGACACCAAAAAGAAACTGTTGAAACTCCTTCGAGATATCAGTATACTGGACCCAGCAGTGGGGGGCGGCGCATTTCTACTCGCAGCAGCGGATTGGCTGAATCATAAGAGAATGTTGCTTGATGACCCTTTTACATCATACGAGAGGCGGTGTGATATTGCATTGAACTCGCTCTATGGAGTCGACCTCGTTGAAGACGCAACGATAGTATGCAAACAAAATCTTCGTAGATGGTGCAAATCTGAAGAAGTTGGTACAAATAGTTTCAAGGCTGGAGACCTAACGAAGATAAAGAAAGGAAACAGTCTGGTCGGCTTTATCAATCGACATTATTCTAACAATGAAAAGGGAAAACGCCAGGAAGTTTCCTTAGATTCTTTTCACTGGTATGATGAGTTTTCTAAGGTCTTACAATCCTCTGAACCAGGTTTCGATGTCATTCTTGGAAATCCGCCCTATGGCAATATACTCGACACTCATGTACGCCAGCACATAAAGGAAACATATCCTATCAATGTGGGTGGAGGCAAGGACGGAACCTGGAATAGTGCAGCACATTTCATAGTGCGCTCAAGAGCTTTGATGAAAGAAGGTAGTTACCTTGGATTCTTAGTCCCCAATAGCATTCTCAGGGTTAATCAGTTTTCAAAGACACGGAGATTTATTCTTGATAAAATGAACTTATGGAAGATCATTGATGAAGGCAGTCCCTTTGATGATGTGACTCTGGAGATGGTAAGTCTATTCTGTGAGGTGTCAGATGATTACGTGCATGATCAGATTGAGATTGAATCTCGAAGAGCTGGGCATGAGCAGACCAACAGAATCAACCGGAAAGTGTTGAGATCGGGAAGGGTGTTTTCAATTTATCATGACGCAATCTTCTCAAAGATCTTGTCTCGTGGAGTGCGGAACCTTCTCACAGCTAGTCGTGGCAGAGATATTCCGAAAGAGCATGTTAGCAGGGAAAAATCCCGCAATTTCAATATACCTTACATAACTAGTGGTAGAAGTGTTAAGAGATATCAGATTCTTCAACAGCATCAGTCTTATGCTGATGATTGGTTTATGCAAGACAGTAGGCTGCGAGAATCATTTGAAAGCGAATTATTAGTAGCAACAAAGAACTACCCATATCCTCGATGTGTCATCAAGTCCCCAGGTATGATACATGGAGGAGGAATTGTGAAGATAACACCACTTTTTGAGAACGCAGATCTTCGATCTCTTGGATTGATTCTCAA
>JAEORN010000209.1 GCA_016840825.1 Candidatus Thorarchaeota archaeon
CCCTAAGACTCTCTTGGAGAAGATTGTTAGGCGGACGGATAATTGGATTAAGGTTCTAATGCGCCAAGCACGCGAAGATACACTCTTTATCATAGTAGGAAATCACGGTCGTCATGCGATCCCTCTAAATTACGAAGGGAAGCTAGCTGAATGGCGAAAGGCCAATGCACCCATCGCGATTATCTTCCAAAAACGGTCAGAATAGAGCAGGTATTCCGAAGACAATTGCAATCGTTCCTAGAAATAGACATAATTTCCAAAAGCTAATCCTCTTTGCTATCCGTAGTAGAAATTCCATAGACGCAAGGCCTGAGATAAAGACGATGATTTCAATTAGTGCCAAGTCCAGAGGTGCGATAGAAGGAAGTAATGCACCTTCTGTTAGGAACTCAACAGCGAAGATGCCTAATACTGCTGGAACACTCATCAAGAAACTGAATCGCAAGGCTGTTTCCTTATCCACTTTTTGCATTAGAAGTGCTGATACTGTCACTCCCGATCTGCTCAGTCCTGGTAACACAGAGAAACCTTGTATGAATCCCGTAATGGCTGAAACTTTGGGACTGGGTTCAACACTTTGTGTACTTTCCAATCCCTCCTTCATCGTTGGGAGATAAAGGATGATTGCTGTTACAATTAACAGTACTCCGACTAACAGGTTCAAAATCTCTCCTTGGAAGACTGAGATGCTATTCTTCAGGAAGAAATACAGCGGAATCGCTGTTATAGCAGTACAAACCGTTGCTATTAGCAGGTTCTTGAATAGAACCCTATCTTTCAGTGCAAGAATCTCAAAAATGGTTCGAGGATATCTAGCAATCACTGCGAATGCTGTACCTAAGTGAAGCCATGCTACTAGTGTGATCAATTCACTTGTGGGAACAGAACTAAAGTTGTACACAAAAAGAACTGCCTGTCCTTCTGAAGAGATAGGAAGCCATTCAACCAGTCCTTGAATCAGTCCAACAATGATTTGCCATGGTTCCAAAGGTAATTCCTCAACTCTAACGCGTTCTACCATAGACTTAAATCTACTCCAAAACCGAAATCCGCTTGGAGAGAAACTGGGAAATGGTTATAGATAATGGTCGTTTCATGGCTTCGGAACTCGGAAATATAACGCAAATGCTAGAGGAACATTTCCGATTCGCTCTTTCTGCAAACAAGATTATAGCTAATGCTCTTCTTGATTGGCTCTGTGAGAACAAACCAATCTCTGTTGATGATGTGAAAAAGACCACAGAATATGAAGAGAAAGCTGATGATCTGAAACGCCAAATTCTCATCGAACTGGCGAAGGCCAATGCTTTGATGCAACGTGAAGACCTAGTACGGCTGGTTCATTATACTGACAAATTAATCGATGGAGCTGAGATCGCTTGCCATCACCTCGATGCCGTAATCAAATCATCTTGGGCTCCTACAGGTGAGTTAAAGGATAAAATCAAGCATCTAGGAGAGCTCTTAATGGATGAGATCAAAGAAGCTCGAGAGGCTGTGCGATTCCTATCTATCAATATGGAGAATTCAATGAAGAAAGCAGATCAAATTTGTGTGATTGAGAAGCAAATCGATGTCCTGATGAGAGAGATAGTAACGCTCCTGTATCCAGCTGGGATTGATGTTGGTATCCTCCTTCGATTCAGAGATTTTCTAAACATGATGGAAGACATCGCTAACTTCTGCGAGGATGTAGCTATTACAATTCGTAGTCTCTCCCTAACATTGAATACATAATGGTGATACCCTTGTCAGATTCCCCATTGATTGCCTCGGCAGTATTTGTTGGTGATCGGGGAATAGTCTGGAATCCTGAAGAAGGAATGCAGCTATATAGTGAGGGTTACTTTGGTCAACCTGTGGGAATCAGAAAACCAAAGAGTCCCGTGTTTGATAAGCCATTAGAATTATCTCTCGTAGAATGTGCGTTTCTGATTAGAGAAGGCCGTCTCAAAGTGAATGATGCAAGCACCGGGAAACATCTGGAGTTCCAAGATCTCTTGGAGATTGGTATGCAGCATTCAGATGACTTGCCAGAAAGATTAGCTGTATACTCCAATCTACGACAACTGGGATACATTCTTCGCCCAGGACTGAAATTTGGTACAGATTTCGCTGTCTATGAGCATGGACCTGGCAAGGACCATGCACCATTTCTTGTTCATGTGATACCTCAACGAAAAGGGGTTCTCCCTCTTGACATTGTGCGGGCAGGACGCCTTGCTACAAGTGTTCGTAAGAAATTCATTATCGCTACAGTAAAAGAAGATGAATCAATATTATACTATTCCTTCATATGGCACAAACCATAGTTCAGTGCTATTTTTTAATGTATAATCCCCGTTATATGTCAGAAAAGGTCATAAGGCTGGGTGACAGATTGCCTCATATCTCATCTTGCCAATGATGGTGATACTTAATGGCTGACAAGGCTGAAAACGCAAAGACTTTTGGTGCTCTCTTGGCAAAAGCTTGGGAGAACACACCTTCTTTCATCTGTAGTAATGATGACTACATCTACTGTCTATTCCCAGTAGATGATACAAAAGCAAAATGGCATGAAGCATCTTTGACATTTCCTGATGGTTCACTTGATCAGAAGGATATTGATGCTACGCAAGCGATAGCACTACTGGTTGAAGAACTAAAGGTCCTGCCAACATATGGCGCTGACACAATAGTGACATCAAAAGACAAGCTAGATCAAGTTGCTGGTCGGCTTGCCAAATTAGTTAGCTAATATGAATAAGAACTAAGGCGTTTCCAATGCTTCATCCGTGTAACGTACGGTGGGGGAAGTAGTGTCCGAAGACCTCATTATTTGTCCGCACTGCAAGACAGAAGTTCCAAAAGGTAGATTCTGTAATGCATGTGGTAAGAGTCTTGCTAAGAGCAAGGATGATGGAGATACTGGTACCGAGGCAAATCATAAGGCAATTCTTGATGCTATTTATGAAGATGTTGAAGAACCTGAGCTTATGGAACACATCTCATACCCAGAATTTCAATTCTCCATTGATGGCATGGATATTCGGAACATGGCTATTCTATTTGCGAAGTCCGAATTGAAAGTACTTGACAAAGAATTGGATCGAATTATTGCTGAGATTAGTTCAACACGCCAAGCTCTTGATTTGACTCATGCAGATAAGGACCTACTCATAGCACGTGCGAAGGAGCTTCGTAGGGAGTTCGATGTAGCCAAAGCTAGACGTGAAAAGCTAAGGAATGTTGAAGGCGAAACACCCCTTAGTAATACATTGAGTCATCTCTCTGTACAAGAAACGAAATTAAAGAAACTAGAATCTGCTGAAAAGGCTCTTGATCCCGTAGTTTTTGAGGAAGAGAAGAAACGTTTGCAGGTTAGAATTAAGAACCTGAAGAAGGATCTAAGTTCTGCTCTAAAAACCTCAAAACAATGGCTCAGGTCTATGGATAGTGAGATTAAGCGTTTGCAGAGAGAATTGAGTCGACTAGATGCGAAGCTCAAGATTGGGGATGTCTCTCAAACGGCCTATGATTCCAAGAAGAATGACATGAACAGATCAATAGGTGTCATTACAGGTGGCAAGAAAACATTAGAAGAGATAATTCGGCTAGCCGAGAAATCAAAATGACATAATGAGAATATGAATTAGGAGTCGATTCCATGTCGAAAGGTTTCGAAGATTGCACTCCCTTCTGTGAGTCATTTAGATGTACTCAGAGAGGAAACGCTCTGAAATTTAGAACACGTAGCGGAAAGAAAGAGGCTTGGTGCACTGCTTTTGATGACACTTGCGATGGTGCTTGGTGCCAATTTAGTAAGTGTGCCATTCGAAAGATGACAGATGGTGGCAAATGTAGAGGAAGAGAATCTCCAAGGATGGTTGAAGTAAAGGTTCGAGATGAACCTATAGATGATCCTTCAATAATCCCGGAGAAATTCGCAAAGAAATTACGTGGCAAGATGGGTTCGTGATTACCTAGGACCCATCCCGTAACCTCTATAAGCAACACACTGCTGTTGCCAATCAGTCAAAGGTGAACGAAGTGTTCGAAGAAGTGAAACCTGAGATGAGAGCACTCATCTATTTCATGGTCGGTATGTCAATGTTGGCAATTGGGCTATTACTTGGTCAGGCTATGTTTGCCATTGACTATCTCACTATGCCTTAGTCCATGATGAATTGTCAATGAGGTTTTCTCATGACAAGATTGAAGGAAATCATTGAACTTCTGTTATCATTTGATGGGATTTCGCGTAAGTTTGTTCTACCAGGAATCATTAGGAAGCTTCGAGAATTCTCATTCAATGGAAACACACCCCATTCTCTTGGAGAAGATTCGGCTGCAATTGGCACCGAGTCCGATGAAGTGATTCTTCTTACCACAGATGCAATCGTTGAAGAGCTTTGTTTGAATCATCCGCGTGCTGCTGGTTTTAATGTGGTTCTTGCTAATGTTATGGACATCTATGCCGCTGGAGGGAGACCAACTTCCTTTGCCGTTGCATTGTCATATTCAAATCAACAGATAGGTGATGAGATACTCGATGGTCTAATAGATGGCTCTCAGAGGTTTCAAGTTCCTATCGTACGAGGTCATACCAATCCACAATCCAGCTCAACATATGTAGTTGGATCTGCCACAGGGACAGTAAAGAGAAATAATATGCTCACAGCGGGTGGAGCCAATGACGGGGATAAACTGGTACTAATCTATGATTCTGCAGGAAAACGAGGAACAAGTTACAGCTTAGGATGGGATACTGTAACTGAGAGTGATGCAGAATCTATAATCAGGCGATGCACTACGATTTCCGATCTTGCAGAAGAAGGACTATTAAACGCATCAAAGGATGTTTCCGTAGCAGGTCTTGTTGGAACTGCGGGGATGTTGGTAGAGTACTCTGGGAAGGGTGGCGTCATCGATTTGAATGCAGTAGATAGCACTAGACCTGAGTCTATCTCCCTTCGAGATTGGATTCGGATGTTTATCTCTGTAGGTTTTCTAGTCGCCGTTTCGACATCTAATTTGGAAAGACTTGCGAGTGTTGCCATGGAGCACACTATGAATGCTGCTGTAATAGGCTCTGTTGATAATAGTAAGAAACTGCGATTGAAGCTAGATTCTGAAGAGGAAATCCTATTTGACTTCTCAAAGGGACCAGTTCTAACCCCTAGAAGCGCTTGAGGTCCCGCGTCGTTATAGTTAAATGACCTGACTTTACGAGATTACGTGATGTGTGAATCTTGGAACGTTCAAGCGAAAAAATATGCAGTATAGTTGGTTGTGAAAAGCCCTCAAAGAGGTCTTTCTCTACTGAGAGAATTGGACAGAGCGTGCTAGAGTCGGGCTTGAAAGTCAAGGATGCAAGAAAGAGGAAGACCTATCTTTGTCAAGACCACTGGAAGAAGGTGAAGAAAGCCTTCAAGAAAGACACTAAACCTGAAAGAATGAGATGGGGTCACTAGAACTATACCTGTCCCCTCACAATTAATATGGGCTTTCACCATATTGGATGCTTGTTGAAATGTCAAAAAAGAGTAGCGAAACACTACCTCGTCTAAGTCCAAATTTCAAACTATGGCTTGAACATGAAGGAGTGTATGTTTTTGGCCCCGGCGCGTATGCGCTCCTAGAGAGAATACATACAACAGGTTCCATAACTCAAGCTGCGAAAGACTTGAAGATGTCGTACCGCTATGCTTGGGGGGTAATTAGAAAGATCGAAACCACCTTGGATGCCAAGGTCATCGAATCTTACAAAGGTGGGAAGCAAGGTGGTGGAGGTGCAACTATTACTGAGTATGGTTTGTCTCTAATGGAGCTCTATTCTCAAGTGAAACGAAGTTTCTCCAATTTTATTTCTGCTATGGAATAAATTACAGGAACTTAACCTCAATCGCCTTGTTTGGACAATGACTCTTGCACTCTAAGCACATAATGCAGTCTGGAGAATGTACATGTCTGTATGGGAATCTCCGAATCCGGATATTCATCGGACAGACCAATTCGCATGTACTGCATACATCCGGAGTACATCTCGCTGGATTTCTACCAATTCCAATGAGCGCATCTCTCGAAATCAATCCATATAACCATCCTGCAGGGCATATCCATCTGCAGAACCATCTTGGGAACCAGAAGGCAATAATGACTACAAGTGCAGTAAAGATAATCTGAAGCCAGGCAACAGGTCCCCATTGTCCCAGATACCATAGATTCTCAATCCCTGTTGGCCAATCAAGACCAGGTATAACTACAAAGAGAATATACGCAGGATTGAACTGATCGAAGACTGCATTGGCAAAGATATTCAGTGCATTCTTCAATGCTTCTTCAGTACCTAGTAAAGTGCTGATTCCGACCCATATTGTGAAGAAAATGACAATCCCAAAAATATAGGTCTTTAACCTCCGAAGTTCCTTCTCCGTTGCAGGAGAGGGTCTAAGCTTTGATCTGCTTGGAAGTGATGCGAAATCCTGAATTGTTCCAATTGGACATACCCATCCACATGCTGAACGTCCCAATACAGTCAGAATAATAACCATTGCACCTAGCGTGAAAAACGGGAATAATCCACTTGTAAACTCTCTTTGCATGACATCGAATGAGCCAGCTATGACTCCATATTCAGCTTCAAGAGGAGCGATGATTGGAAGGGTTGGTAAGAAATCTCTAAAACCAGTCCAGAACTGGGTGATTGCTTCTTGTCCATACCAAGCAGCAAAGATGTAGGCATTTATTCCCAGTATGAAGATTATCTGTACAACTCTTCTTAGCATCCTAATATTGAATATTAGACCGAGTGGGTTTGTTCTTTTCTCCTTAGGTACTTTTACAGTTTCGATAACCTTTGCTTCATCTTCCACTTCGGTTTCAGATGATGACGTGGACTGTTCATCGTCCAGTTCTTCTATTTCAGACCTTTCGGCATCCTCTGACATGATATTCAGTCCTCGCCTTCGGAGAGCTTCGAGGCGGGAACTTGGAGCAGCATTAAAAACATTGTGCTGGGAGTGATTACGTACTATCTCTTTGGCTAGACGAATGTAATCTGTAGGTCACTCCCTTGAATAGTGATTGTTAAAATGTAGATTCCCGGTTCAACAGGTGGAGTCAATACTATATGATGAAGATAGACTTCACTCCATTCGGTTTCTTGATTCCCATCTCTGATATAGAATACACTGAGAGTATTGCCTGATGCCTCAATCTCAAGATAACTTGGTATTGTTATCTCTACCGTTATACTCTCGTTATCTCCGGAGTCTACCCTCTCTGTATAATTATGAATTCGTCTGGCAAGTGTTGATGCGGTTTCATATTGTGATACGTTATTGAGGGTGTCCATTGTATACATAAGAACAGGTACACCGATGATGACCACCGTTGTCAGACCGATGGCGATCAATACCATCTTTTCCAAGGACCGAGATACCATACTTGTTCTTAATGCATCACCCCCAATAAAGTACTCTGGTTTCTCTCAGAACCTACGAAGGCTTTAACATCATATCATTGCTTATCCTCCCTTGAAGATTATGTCGGGATATCTGCCTGTCCATATCGGACTAATGGGTCATATCGATCATGGGAAGACAGAGCTAGCACGAGCATTAAGTGAAAAAGTGTCCACAGCGGGTCTTGATAAGCACCCTCAAGCGAAAGAAAGAGGGATAACAATTGATTTAGGATTCACAATGTTTCATCTACACGAATATCAAGTTACATTGGTGGATTCACCTGGACATGCTGACCTTATCCAGAGTGTTGTTGCTGGAGCCAATATCATTGATGCAGCAATTCTTGTTGTAGCAGCTGATGAAGGGCCGAAGATACAGACTGGAGAACATCTTATCGTCTTGCAATCATTTGGCATTGACACTATCATCGTTGCCATCACCAAAACAGACCTTGTCGATGAGAAGCAATTGGATAAAGTCGAGAACCAAATGCAATCTATCCTAGATAGTTCTGACATTACTGACTATAAGGTAGTTCGAGTGTCAGCGAAGAATGGGGTTGGCATAGACCTACTTAAGGAAACAATCTATGAAACGGTGCAACCGAGAGAGAGGGACACACACTCATCTCTCCTTCTACCCGTTGATCATTCATTTCCCAAAAAAGGACATGGTACGGTTGTGACAGGTACCATCCTTAGGGGTACCATCAAGACCGATGAAGTTGTCTATACGGTTCCTTTGGGGAAGAATGTTCGGATTCGATCCATTCAGGTCTTTGGTCAGCAAACTTCAGAAGCATCAGCAGGTGATAGAGTAGGAATTAACCTTCCCGAACTTAAGAGCACTGACCTTGTTAGGGGGGATTATCTTTGTGCCACCAACTCTCTCGTAGCATCAGATTGTGCATATTGTGAAATCAAAGTGAATTCACTATATGAAGGTAAGATAAACAAAAAGATGGTCCTCAATGCTACTATTGGGATGCCTACAATAACGACTGAAATAGTCCCATTTTCAAAAGACGATGATGGGAATCGGGTCGTTCTTGATCAAACACAAGATTCGAACATCAGTGCTGCACTCTTGTTAAAGAAGAAGATTGGTCTTCAAATCGGAATGAAGGTCTTGTTGATACGTACAGATTTCCCTCCAACAGCGATGAGGATCGTGGGGTCCGGTGAAATCACTGAGATACCCGACGCTGTAAAGCTGCAGAAAAAGAGGACACGAAAGGGGACAGTTTTACGATTACGTGATGATGATGTGCTTGTAGAAGGTCTTGCATCCCAAAAAAGCGTTGCAGAGCGATTGATAGGTGCTTCAGTCATAGCATCTTCTGGTAATAATGGGAAAGTAATAGACACATTTGGAACCAGAGGTGTTGTATCCGTTAGATTTGAAAAACCAGTCATTCTTAAAGAAGACATATTGTATGAAAGACTAACTGAGGAGGAGTATTCTTTTGGACATTGAGAAGAAGTTTGAAGATCTTATTCCAGAGAGCATGCTACGCAGAGGCCAAACTACTTTGGATGCGATTCTTGGTCCGATTAGGAGTGTATTCCATCAACGAAGATTTCCAACAGAATCGTTGAACGACAATCAAATTGATTTGCTGCTGAAGATACTCGCATCCTTGGACACTGATAAGGATCCTGACGCTGCTCGAGTAGGAGAAAGAGAAGCTCGAACTGCATCTCCCCTTGTTGATAGGCTTTCAGCTGGATTTAATCACGGAATTGGTAGAAGCGGACATATAGCAGATCCACAACCCAAGGCACCTGGCGCATCATTAATGCAACTCATTGTAAATCATGTAGCATTTGATGCCATGAAACGGCTGGGACTAAGCAATATCAAAACTGGAATCGTCCTTCCCCTATCCACTGGAATGTCGATTGGATTGGTCGCTGCTGCCTTTCGGAGAGAGCTTGGTATATCTAAGGTAATCTCTCCTCGCATCGATCACAATTCTCCTAAACGTGGAGTGGAACTAGTAGGGCTCGACTTTGAATTTACTCCAACACAACTAGATGGTGACTCAGTACAAGCTGACATTGATGCGCTTGAATCAAAGATGCGTAAAGAAGAAGGAGTCGCAGTACTAGCAACTACAACATTCTTCCCTCCACGTGAGTCAGATCCAGTTAAGGAAATCTCTAGGCTCTGCTTGGACAACGATGTTCCACTGATCGTGAATAATGCCTATGGAGTTCAATCTCAGACAATAATGAACTCAATTCGAAGTGCTATAGATGCTGGTCGGGTTGACATGATCGTTCAGAGCGGTGACAAGAACTTCCTCACTCCTGTTGGTTCCTCCATCTTGGCTTCTCCTAATACTGATGCTGTCGAATGGACTGCAGGGACCTATGCAGGAAGGGCAACAGCTGCACCTCTAGTTCAGACTTTAGCTTCTCTATTGTCCCTAGGTTTGAATCGATATGAGGCACTAAGAAAAGAGCAAGTGGAATGTCGTCAGATATTGGATGAGCGACTGTTAGAAATTACTGACAAAGTTGGTCAAAGGGTTCTGAAGATGAATAATCCAATCGCAGCTGCCATGACCTTAGATGGAATAGATGTCGCATCACTTGGTGGACGCCTTTACAATAGACGCGTAACAGGGCCTCGTGCAATTAAAGCTGGCGAATTTGGCTCATGCATCGATAATTATCCTGTAAGCTATATCGTCATGAATGCTGCAATTGGAGCCACAAAAAGTGATATAGAAGAGGCTACAACCAAACTCTATAAGGAACTTAGTAATTAGAAGAAAAGTGCTTGAATGGAGAGTTAAACCTTGAATGACGATGCTATGACTGCTCACGCTTCAGCGGCAATACCTTATGTTGATGATCCATCCATCGTTTTTCGGGTGGCCTGGTATGTTGTCGCGTCATCTCCTGGTGTATATCTATCAGACTATTCTGAACCTGAAAGCCAAGAATTCCAAGGTTCAGCAAGCTTTACTGTCAGAACTGAGAACACCTCAAGGGAGGTTGATATCTCTGTTGTAGGAGAGAAATCAAACATACAGGTAAAAGTTCATGGACAGAACGAAGAAGAATTGCAGGCATATCTGGAATCACTATCTACAGA
>JAEORN010000210.1 GCA_016840825.1 Candidatus Thorarchaeota archaeon
CAAAATAGTCGAGGCTGCGAATAAACGTGTCTTTGGCGAGCTCATCCTACATCCGACTAGTCCTGGCTCAGGTCCCCTCTACCTATTCAATAAGTATGTTCCAATGGTGTCTATTGGTTGCAGTGATCACCTTGGAAGAGCTCATTCGCCAAACGAGAGCATCTCCCTTGAGAACTATCACAAGGCGCAACATCGAATCGTAGCGGTTATGGATGAGATGAGTCATTGGTAGGGAAAGGATCTATATCACGCTCGATTGCTTACGGAAGTGGCGGTCTGATAATAAGATCCTTTTCCCACTCTATGTCAAAGCTGTATTCAATATCCTGTTTTTCACCGGGTGCGATCTTTATTTCCCACGTCATGACTCCGAGCTCTGACGTCTTAAACGCTAGTGTTGGTTGGCCCATCTGAATGTTGATTTTCTCGGATGAACTGTAGGGAATGCGATCAACAACTCGTATCTCTATCTCATTCTTTGAGAAGTTCTGTAACTCAATAACATACTTATACGCTCGCCTCTGTTTCCCCCTTGTAAGTCCTGCTTTTTCAGTATCCTTTTCCAGCAGTTTCTTCTCAGCTTTGACATCATATGCCGCTCTTGTGCCTAGCCTGAACTTCTCACGGGGTGAAATTGTACCTATACTTGTTTCACCGATGAAATCTCCCTCGGCGTAGACTTTCACATTGCCGGGTAGGATGACCAAGTCTCCGTTAGTAATTTCGTCTTGAGCAACAACCTCAGGCATTGCTGATGCATTCCAGAAGTGGAGTCTCCTCGATTCGATTTCGTCCAATGTAAGGGTGATAGGATGAGGTCCTTTATTGGATTCGATTGTGACTTTTCCAGGAACGTCGAAAATTGTCACTCCACCCAAGCTCTCAGAAGCTTCTGCATATTCCTCAATCATCTCAGGCATTGGCTCTGCTCTTCCAAGTTCATCAGAAATATACATCATATCTTCATCTTCACGAGCTACGCCTGATGTTGCCTCTGCGTACCCTCCTCCGACACCGAAACTTCGTCCTTTTGGTGTAGGACGATAGATATCGACATAATATGGTTGGGGCTTGACTACATCTACTGGCCGTGCAGAAGCTGTTGATACGATGAGGTCAATATCCTCCCATGTTTCCATGGTGTTATTGGTGATCATGGCGATACGTTTCAATGACGCATTGCCTTGTCCGATATCAACATCATATGTGGGATACCAACTGGCTCCAGATAACTGATAAGTCATCTCGATTTCAAGAGGCGTACTCTCCTTAACATCTAAGGTCACATAGACCTCGGTGAACGTTTGAGTTCTTCTCTCGCCCTGAATCCGTTGGATGTTGTTTCGTAGAGCAACAATCTCCACATCAATCCTCTCTATATCCTTGGATAGGTCACGAAGGTTCTTTTTGGCATCTAAGATTAGATCCTGGTTCATTTTGTCCATTTTTGTAAGATGGTCCATGCCAGTTTCACCCACGCTGAACCATTTGCCAAACTCAGAACTGAACTGAGTCATGATTGTGGTAAGATGGGTGATTCTTTTCTGCTGGAGGTCTATTTGATCCTGTATGCCTCGCCGGTCTCTCTCAAGGCTCTTCAGTCTGGCAAGATCATCCTTAATGTCAGTCTCAGGTACATAGGTTTGAGTTATCTTCTTTACATCAATGCCTCGTAGGACTGCATTTCCACGTCCCTTCACACGAAAGCTATCCTGATGAGCATATTCTGTTATTCCACCTATTTTTAGAATCTGTTCTCCTTTTGCAAGTTCGGTCTTCCCAACTCTTACAATTCTTGCTCCATCTTGGAAGAGTGTTGCACTCGTAATTCTTGTATTCATGTCCTTCATTTTTTCTGGCCTCCTATGGTAGTGGTGGATGAACAGTCACCCCTTTCTCCCAAGACACTTCATATTCATATTCAATTGTTATTTTCTGATTTGGCTGGATTGTCTTGTGCCATTCGACCACTCCAAGATTCTCATCCTTTACTGCCGTTTTCTCCCACGACTCCTTGACCTCAATTGATGGATTCAGACTGTGCGGGATTCTATCGAGGATGTCGATTTCAATAGGTACCTTTGAGAAGCTCTGTACCTCTAGTCGATACTTGTATGCTCTTCTCAGTTTTCCACGCATTACACCAGCTTTCTCTACTTCTCTAAGAACTAGTTTCTTTTCTGCCTTAATGTCGTGAGCGATGCGTGTCCCTATTTTGAAAGGCTCTCTGGGTGAAATCTGTACGAGGGATGTTTCACCGATATAATCGCCCTCTGAATAGACCTTGACTTTTCCTGGAAGTATGACATTATCTCCATTTGTCACCTTATCTTGTGCGACTACCTCAGCCATACCTTCAGCATACCAGTAATGAATGGTTTCTGAACTAAGCTCTTCCTCAATTAGAGTGATCGGATGCTTTTCATTATCAGAAGGAATTGTTACAGGTTTTGGCAATTCATAAATTGCGATTCCAGAGATTGTCTCAGTCGGCTCTGCAAACTCTTCTTCTATCTCAGGGGGTGGGGCTGGAGGCGCCATTGCCTTGGCCGCCATTGGCATCCCTGCAGGCATAGGTCGCTCTTTCTTCATGCGGCGCGCATCTAATTTGTCACGTTCAACTGCAGGATCATAAACATCTATGTAGTACGGTGTAGCTTCTATTGCTTCGACAGGCCTTGCTGTAGCAGTTGAAACAGCAAGACTGACTTTTGTCCAATCTTCCTTTGTTCGGTTAAACAATAGTGCCATTCTTCGAAGTATCGATCTTCCTGCATGTAAATCAACATCATATGTCGGATGCCATTGAGCATTTTGAGTCTGGTATGTAATCTCCAATTCGATATCTGATTCCTCAGAAACCTCCAGATTAACCTCTACTGAGAACGTAGTTTCTGTCCTTCGTTCTGAGCTAATCCTACCTATGTTTGCTCGTAAAACCTCGATTTTCCTGTTGATTTCTTGGAGACTATCTTCAAGTTCTCTAATCTTCTTTCGGGTGTCAAGCATCAACTTAGAGAATTTCTTATCCATCTCAGTAAGCTGACTGATTTCTCCTTCATTTGCAGCATATACAAGGCCGAAGTGATTAGAGAATTCTGATGTCATATTTTCTAGATTGATGAGTCTTGCATTGTGAAACTCTATTTCATCTTGAACCTCAGCATGCTCTTTCTGCAGTTCCTTGAGTTCTTCATGCAGAGGTATCATATCCTTGGTTGGCTCAAAGACCTCCGTTGCTTGCTGAACATCGATGCTTGACAGTTTTGCAGGTCCTCTGCCTTTTACCCGAAAACTATCCGACAATGCAAAATCAGTGATCTTATTGACAACAACTTTGTGCGGTCCTTTTCCAAGGTGTATATTTCCAACACGAGTCACACGTGCACCATCTCGAAAGATTGTGACCTTGGATATTTTTGTTTGCAGCTCTGTCACCTTAGGTCTCCTTCCTGCTGAGTATACACGGGTGCATTTATCCTTTCAGTGAGCAAGTACTGCAATAGATATTGCAGTGTTCAAAGGCTCACGTGGACTGGCAGGAGTATTCTGAAAGAGCATCCCTTTTGATCGCTTGGAATGTGCGCAATTGTCCCATTCTCAGATTCAATAATGGTCTTTGTGAGGTAAAGGCCTAGACCCTTTCCTTTTTGACCTGTAGTTACACCTCGCGCGAATATACGATTCCGAATTGACTCATCTAATCCAGGTCCGTCATCACTGAAGAGAATTTCAAGGTTTGAACCACTCATGGATAAGTTGATGCTAACTATAGGATTCTCTCCCGCATGCTGTGATGAGTTTCTAAAGAGATTCTCAAAGGCTATTGCAACAAGTCTGCCATAATGAGGAGGACTCTTCTTTACTTCTTCTGTTGCATGCAAGGAAACTTCCATTCCCTTGAAAGCAATTGAAGCTCTCTTACTAATCATTTCGAGTACTGTGAGAATATCAGAATCCAATTCTTCTTCAGATAAAGAGAATACATGAATGAGACTTCTCATTCTCTCTGCAGCTGCGAGAGTCGATTCAAGGAACGCGGATTTTTTCTTTTCATCATTGCTGGCCATCAGAGAGAGCTCAATACCGCCCAGAATCATTTGGATGTCGTTTCCAAGATCATGTCTTAGTAGACTGGTATAGATTTCGAGCTCACGACGTCTTGCAGCCAGTGACAAATTTGTGACTTCAAGTTTTGTGCGATAATAATCATTTATCCATGCGGTCAATCCTAGAAGAGCTTGAATAGCGAAGGATACTGCAATTAATTGAATGGCATCTCCAAATAGGATTCCAGGATGGTTCCAGGTAACGATGACAAGTGCTATGTTCATTCCTGAAATTAGACCTGCCTCCTTCCGCATGGTAAGAAGTTGACTGCCAACAAGTGCTGTTAGAACAGGCCAAGTCAATATCTGAAAGGCGAGATTCATACTCTCCCAGCTTTGATGAAGAATTAAGACGATAAAGGGAAGTGATGCTGTGGGGATGATTGCAGCCGCAGATGCTAAACGCAGATGATTTGTTCTACTAATGAAGTACACAATTGCAAATAGAACCGAGAAACCAGCATAGTATGGAATTCCGTCCGTCACTTCACTTGTGATTTGTAATATCGGAAAAACTCCAACTCCCACAAGTAATACAAATGAAAGGAATCTTGCTTTTCGCTGAGATCCTTCATCCTCGATTAATGGCGATGGTTGTGTGAGTTTTTTCGGAATTGATGCCAAGATTCTAAGCATTTCTTTCGACCTAGATTCTTTCATCAAACTACCCCGCACAGCATTATCTCCGTCGTGAAATGAGACGAACCGCAACTTCCAACTCAGGTTACGGATAACCCGCATTAGAAACTTGCGATGATAATTATGAACGTGAGTATATCACATACATATACTATCATACTATATTATCTGATATATATTTATATCAGAGTATTGTGACTATATTGATTGTAATACCTGTGTAATAGGAGTCTAAAAGCATGCGTGGCGAACGAAGTCCTATGGTTTCTGGTAAAAGTCCATCTTGGGGGAAGTCTCTGAGTACTCAAAATAATACGTCCTCCCTAACCTTTATGGAAATACGATTTCGTTCTTTAGGCAAGGCCATTGATGAACTGCGGACAAAACGCGTTCGGCTTGATGAAGACCTTCGGAAAGGTCATGTCGACC
>JAEORN010000211.1 GCA_016840825.1 Candidatus Thorarchaeota archaeon
CCATACAATGAGCCTCGAAGTGACCGTACCAAGTGGGCTCAAGAGAAATATGCAGAGCAGATTGACAAGGATGTCAAGATTGGATACTTTGTTGGTTGCACAGGTGCTTACCGCCAGCAGCATGTTGCTGATCGGACTGCATCCATTTTGAAGAAGCTTGGTGTTGATTTCACGATCATCTCCGACGAGGTCTGTTGTGGTTCTCCCATCCTAAGGACAGGCCAGAAGGCTGTCTTCAAGGATGTGATGGAGAAGAACTTGGAGACCTTCAAGGACTTTGATCTACTGCTCTTCTCCTGTGCAGGCTGCTACAAGACAATCAGAAATGACTATCCACGCATCAGCGGCAAACCACTTCCCTTCAAGACCCGACACACTGTGGAGTATGTTTATGACTTACTAGAGGAAAGCAAGCTGAAGATACAGAGACCCTACAATCAGAAGGTCACCTGGCATGATCCCTGTCACAGTATTCGTCATGTCGGTATTGCCATTGAGAAGGATATTCTGCACAACTCCAAGAACTGGCTAACAGACAGTAGAGCCGCAGAGAAGGCCAAGGAGAGACACTACGAAATCCCCCGTGTTGTTCTCAGGGCTATTCCTGGTCTTGAGCTGAATGAGATGTACCGTATCAAGGGCGACTCATTCTGTTGCGGTGCCGGTGGCGGTGTGAAGGCTCAGTTCCCCGACATGGCCTTGTCCACTGCTAAGGAACGCCTGAAGGAAGCTGCTTCAACAGGTGCTGATATTCTGATGACTTCCTGTCCCTTCTGTATCACCAATTTCAATGATGGAATCAAAGCGCTGAGGAAGGAAGAAGAGGAAACTGGCAAAGACTTGTCTGCTGTTGGGTCCAAACTGAAGGTTGTTGAGCTTCTAGAAGTCCTTGATGAGCTTCTATAGATTCAGAACACAGGGGGAGTCATCCCCTGGTTCTTCTCCTTTTTCACTTATACGAAGTTATTCATTTCCACTGCCATGAATGAATGAGTGCAGATTCTGTAAATGATATACAAACGGTTTTAGTATCAAGTCTACTCCTCTTCAATCTCTCCCATGAGATATTTCCAAGGATCAATCTTCTCCGGTTCTGGAAGTGCATGTTCTATCATCGTTCTCCGCTTAATGAAGTAATCCCATGCAATGCCTGCAAATATGAGCACCGCAGCTCCTGACATTATCATAGCTATTGGACTTATTGTGATAATCATTGGTCCTGAGAGTTCATATGTCATTAGAATATTCGCTGGAAAAATTACAAAAGGACTTGATATCGGATATCGATAGTACGTCAGGTTCGCGACTGCTAGATGTACAAGGCCATCGCCTGTTACTGCCATGTCCGTTATGAGTGGTTTTAGAAATAGTGGACCATACACTTGGGTCCCTGTTAAATCGTATAATGTGTCTTGGGAAAATATCTGGCCAGACGGCGTGACTCTAGTTATCGTCATCACATGATTCACATGTACATACTTTAGGGCAAGGTAGAGTAGTTGATTTGGCCCTATCTCCATCTTTTCCACCTTTGGATAGTCTTCCCATCCGGAGCCATAGTCAATGCTCAATGTTGTTGTCCAGCTTATCGAACCTTCTGTGGTCCACCTTGATAGTTGAAATTCCTCATCAAAAACACTTGAACATGTATAGAATCCACCAGATGGATCGAGCACGAAGGCATCATAATCGGTCTTACCATTCCACACCTCGTTGCCATTTGGGTCCAATCGTTGAATTGTATCCGGCATACCTACATAGATATCATTTCCATAACAGCCCAATCCTTTTGGCCCCTTGAAATTGTATTCCGATGTCACAAATTCACAATAGGTGATACTCAATAGGGTTCTATTCCATAGTTTATTGCCTTCAGAATCAAGTTTCACAAGACTGTAGGCAATCATCGTGGAATACGGATCAATTACATACTGTGTCGTGAGAGATAATGCGAGAGTGTAAATCGCTCCTGAAGCATCAACATCGATGAACATCGGAATATCTGAGTAGTAGAGCGGAATTGATCTGTTCCAGAGTTCTTGGCCTTGGGAGTCTACCTTGAGCATAAACAAGCTAGCGCCACCAGTGTCGGTACGTAGTGCACACATGAAGATATTATTGCGCACAACTTTGAGGGGTACATATTCTGAGTAAATCGAATACCCTTGGTATGGTGTGGCATTCCATAGGGAATTATGGCCTGACGTCATCCTGCCAAGAGTAACAGACTCAGGAAGAGTATACCTCGAACTAAGATGAACAAACGAGTTATCATCCATGGGTTCAAGTCTCAATCCTCTATAGGTTTCATTCCAGAGTGTAATTGTGTTGTATTTTGGCTGTAATGATGCAGGTGTTAAATCATGCGCACTCAAAAGCGCATTTACAGAGAGATGA